>JBHHYD010000010.1:0-11313 GCA_046757385.1 Minisyncoccia bacterium
TCTACGGCTACTGGCCGAGTAAAGAAAGTAAAACTCAGCATTCTTTAATAAACAAAAAAGAGCTCGCTCTGGTGCCGGTGTTAAGCTGGAAGGCGAAAGTGAGCGAAGTTAAGAAATTAAAAAAGGGGGATTTTGTAGGATATGATCTGACAGAAAGAATACAAAAGAATACTGACGTTGCTATTGTGCCGATAGGATACTGGCATGGTCTATCTAGGGTTTTCTCTCACAGAGGGTATGTACTTGTGAAAAGCAAGAAATGCAGGATTATAGGCAGAATCTCAATGGACCTGATCACTATCAAATGTGGTAATGTGAACGTGAAAGTAGGAGATACCGTCTCTATAATAGATAAAAATAAAAACGAAGTGCTGCGGGCAACTGATTTGGCAGAAATAGTAGGAACTATTAGTTATGAAATAATCACAACAATAAATCCACTCATAAAGAGAGTTGTGGTTTAATGCGCAGTGGACGGGACTTGGTCACGAGTTACTAATTCGCTACGCTCATAAGTACTCTCGACCCCGCCTCAGAAACGTGCCACTGGCACCTTTCTTCCGGCCTTCAAGTCCCAACATCAAAACCACACAAATCAAAAACACCTAGCAAGAAAGCTAAGTGTTTTTGATTTTGCGCAGCGGACGGGACTTGAACCCGCAACCTCTCGCGTGACAGGCGAGTGCTCTAACCAAATTGAGCTACCACTGCAAATACAAAAGCCATTTTAACAGAAAATCTGGCGATTGTCTTGTGTCGGCGGGAGGAATTGAACCTCCGACCTCAGCTTTATGAGTGCTGTGCTCTAACCAACTGAGCTACGCCGACATGAAGTATTAAAATACCATTTTTACTGGTTTAATTCAACATATTTACAAAAAGAAAACCAATTTTCAGCGATGCTAAAAATTGGTTTTATAAGAATATTTTAATCATCTGGTTCATCAATTATTTCCTGCCAAATTTCTGGAATTTCTGCTTTCCATCCGGCTTTTTCATAAGAACTCACGAGATATATTAACGAATCTTTCAGATTTCCTTTCTCTTCAACAAAACTTGTAGAATCGTCAGTCGCCTCAAAAAGTATACCGTTAACTGGGTTGGTATTTTTAATCGGCGTAATTATTTTACCATGCCATCTAAAAAGATCGTGTCCTATATCAATTTGATCTTTATATTTAGGTTCTTCCGGCAATTCTACTTCTCGAGTAAACATAATCCTTTCAGTATAATATTGCTTTAGATTACATGTCCCTACATAGCTAATTATTAAATCATCCATCTTCGCAACCACTATAAGTTTAACTTTAAATGATTCACACAAAATACACCTCCTTTGAAAATTCTATAAATATTCTATTTGATAATCAGTGTTATTTTTAGCATATTACTGCAAATTTATCAATCAATATATTATTTTGGAATATTCTTATATAGCCCCTCTATCCATCCCATAAATTTTCTATGCTTTGCGCGACTTTTTCGTATTGTGATTCTTAATGTGCCGTAATAATTATTTGGCAATTCGTATACCTTTTTTTGTTTTGGTTTAACGAGAGACGCTTTAGTAAATTGTTTTATTGGAATCTTAGTAACTAATGACCAATAATTTTCTATTTCTTTAGTTCTATCTTTATGAGATTTATTAATACTAACCCTTAATATAAAATCTTGAGTTTTAATTTTTAGAAACTTTTTAAACCAAGGGATTATAAATTTTATTATTTTTTCATCTTTTGATGTAAATCCAACTGTTTCGTGTTTTCTGTAACCTTCTCCCCAATATAATCCTATACCTGCCATAAAAAATTCTCTATTATTTAATTTCTTAATTTCTTTCCTTCCTTCATCTTTTAATTTTTCAGTAACATCAATTCTTTGCTTTTTTAAACGTTCAACTGCTTTTAATCTTCCGGCATAAGATCGACTATTTTGTCTTGATACTAATAATTCTTGTTGCTTTTTTGTTAATTGTATATTTCTACACCAATAACTAGCGGTGCTAAGTGGCACATTCAATATTGAGACAATTTCTCTTATACTCTTTCCTTGTCTTCTTAATGAATTGGCTTTTATTCTTAGTTCTGATTTAGCCATTTTTTATACATACAATGTATAACCATATTATACACTATTACTGTGCAATATATAAGCATATCGTGGAAAACTTATTTCGAATATTGCTTTTTGTTAAAATCTATGTAAATATAAAGATGCAGCGGAGTGGAGAAGTAGTATCTCGGGAGGCTCAATTAGGGCTCACTAAGCAGTAATGCTTAGTGGAATACTTGTCAAATTCGGTGAAACCTTTTTACAAATGGCAATACCGAGCCAAGCTCCAATACTTTAGTCGGAGAAGGTGTAGAGACTAGACGGCAAGCATCCATATTTATGGATGAAGGTATAGTCCAGACCACAAAATTGTAAATTTCAATCGCAGTGAAAGCTGTAGCTGGTAAGCATAACCTCCAGGCCCTGGTGCAAATCCAGGCTCCGCAACCACGAAAAGAAAATTGTAAAACAATTTTCCTCGTGGCAAGCCGTTAGGCGAAGCCGCGAGACAAAAACCGCAACTTATGCGGTTTTTGTCTTTTTGTGAGTCGGGCGATGACTTGTAAAGCAAGTCATTTTGCGCGACCATAGTATACATGTATTACGTTTATGTCTTACAAAACCAAAACGATAAAAGCCTATATATCGGATATACAACTAACCTAAAAAGAAGACTTTTAGAACATAATGAAAGTAGAGGTGGAAGAACCACGAAATTAAAAAAGGATTGGAAGCATATCTATTTTGAAGGTTACTTAAATAAGCAAGATGCTCTTGGTAGAGAAAAATTTCTTAAGGGTGGTTCAGGAAGAAAATATTTATATAAACAACTGGCTAATTATTTGGAATTAAAATAAGAAAGAGTCTGTTACGTAGCATGTTACGTAACATGCTACGTAACAAAAGATTTAGATAAACTCAAACTCGTCAAAAACTTGCTTGTATAAGTCTATTGCTCGGCGCACTTCTCTTTGCGTCAGAGTAAAATCAGACCCAGCGTGCGCAATGTTATTTCGTACTTTATGCGCCTCCCATGCCTGGTCCAATGTATTAAAATCGCTTCTTTCAATCTGTTTTAGCTTCTCACCAAGCCCGTCGCCTTTATATCCCATCGCGTCAACCATGTCATCGAGCATTGTGTCCGCTTCAATTATCGCAAGGCGCCAGTCGCTTTCGTTTTCCGACATTGCAAGATCAACAAGCTGATTCCATTTTTCTTTTTTCTTTTCCCCTGTTCCCTTTGCAACTATTATCTCGCCAAGCTCTTTTTCCTCTTCTCTTCTTATCTGCCTAATCCTTATAATAGAGTAGATTATGCCGGCAAGAAAAAGCAGTGTGAGAATAGTAGAAATTGGTTTTATTCTTTCTAAAAACTCTACAATACCAAGAGAACCCGGCTCGCAAGAACCAGTTAAGCATTCAAGTACTTTCAAGAAAAAATATTCTAAATTTATAAATGTTAGTTCTTGCATATTTTTTCAAAATCCTTCCCTATATTAAATATCACATCTTCCCGCATGTGAGGCGCCATGATTTGAAGCCCTACTGGAAGTTCTTTGCCGTCCCTAGGGACTGTTCCTGAAGGAACCGAAAGCGCCGGCATTCCGGTTAAATTTGCAGGTGCTGTAAATATGTCAGATAAATACATTGAGAGAGGATCCTTCTTTTCTCCAATCTTAAAAGCAGGTGTTGGTGATGTAGGCGTCAAAATTGCGTCAACTTTTTCAAATGCTTTATCAAAATCAGATTTTATTAAACTGCGAACTGCGTTTGCTTTATTGTAATACGCATCATAATAACCAGATGAGAGTACATGCGTTCCCAGCACTATCCTTCTTTTGACTTCTGTTCCAAACCCGGCTTCTCGTGATTCAAAATAATCATCTATTGCATCGTCCCCCACTTTATAAAGTCCATATCTTACGCCGTCAAAACGTGCCAAATTAGCAGATGCTTCAGCCGGCATAACAATATAATAAACAGCAAGCGAGTATTTTATATTTGGAAGTTCGATTTCTTTTATCTCATGCCCGAGTGACTTCAGCTTTTCTACATACTGATTAAAATTCTCGAGAACATCTTCGTCTATACCTTCTTTCATAAAATGCCGGGGTATGCCTATTTTCATTTTCTTTTTTGTTTCTTTTTTACTATCAAAATCTCTAGATGTACTATCCATCTTGTCGTACCCTTTTATCGCATTAAATAATATTTCTATATCACTAATTGTTTTTCCAAATGGCCCTATTTGATCAAGCGATGAACCCATAGCTATAAGACCACTTCGAGAAATACTTCCATATGTAGGTTTAAATCCCAGAACACCGCAAAAACTTGCGGGCTGTCTTACAGAACCTCCTGTGTCGGAGCCTAAAGATCCGAGTGCACCGTTCATAGCTACAGCAACTGCCGAACCGCCAGACGAACCGCCTGGAACTCTTCCTGTATCGTGCGGATTCTTCGTGACACCATATGCTGAACTTTCCGTAGAACCACCCATAGCAAACTCATCCATATTAGTTCTTCCTATAAACACAGCCCCTGCATCTTTTAATTTCTTAACTACAGTTGCATCATAGGCAGCTTTATAATTCTCAAGAATTTTTGAAGCTGCTGAAGCTGTCTTTCCTTCGTTTAAGATATTATCTTTAAGTGCTATCGGAATCCCCGTCAGTTCTGTGACATCTTTTTTATTCTTTATTTTTTCATCTGCTCTTTCTGCCTGATCCATCACGTCATCATAGATTTCCAGATACGCATTAATGTCTTTATTTTTCTCTTCAATGTTTTTGATGCATTCTTTTGCCAAATCCACAGCAGAAAAATCACCCTTTAGAAGACCTTCATGCGCTTTTTTAATATCTAATTTACTTAAATCAATCATAAAATCTTTTTCACTTTTATATAATTTTCTTTCCTATTCGGAGCTTCATTTAAAATCTTTTCAGTATAAATACTGGATTTATGTGGTTTTTCATCTTCACGCATGACATTTACAAACCCTGAACTATTAGGCCTTTTATCTGACACATCGGAAGAAACTTTCTGAACTTCAGATACATAACTTAAAATAGACTCTATGTCCGTCTTGAGTCCTTTTTTCTCTTTTCCCGAGAGTTTAATTCTCGCGAGATTCCCCAATTTTTCTATTTCTTTATCATCAATTTCCATATAGATATTTTAGCACATTAGCTGATAAGCTCTATGAACTCACCCTCGTTTAGAATTTTGGTACCTAATTCTTTTGCATCATCATATTTTGAGCCTGGATTCTTCCCCGCAACTATATAGTCCACTTTTTTTGACACAGAGCTTGATACATTGCCTCCTAAGCTCCGGATTTTTGCTTTTGCCTCATCACGAGACATACTTAAAGTACCGGTAAGAACAAAGCTCTTTCCATACAAGGTTCGACCTTGCATGGAGATTTTCTTTTCTTTTATTTTTATGTGTTTTAGGATATGGTTTAGAAGTTTTCTATTTTCTTTATCTTTAAACCAGTTATATATAGACTCTGCAACTATACCGCCAACACCTTCTATATTCTCCAATTCTTCTTTTGATGCATTCTGTATGTTCTTCAAAGTTCCAAAATGCTCCGCTAAATCATAAGCTGTTTCTTCTCCAACTTGATCAATTGAAAGCGATATCAAGAATCTGCCCAGCTCTATCTGCTTTGCCTCTTCTATATCTCTAAGCAGATTATCTGCGGATTTCTCCGCAAATCCTTCAAGCTCCAGAAGGTCTCCTTTTTTGAGTGTAAAGATATCATCAAATGTAGATACCAGATTTTTCTCCATCAACTGATCTATTATACGCGGGCCAAGTCCTTCTATGTTATACGCCTTTTTTGATACAAAGTATTGAAATTTTCTTTTCTGCTGTATAAATGAGTTGTTATTCACACATCTGTAAGCTGCCTGTCCTGGAATTCTCTCTATAGAGCCGTCGCCGCCACCGGCGGCGACTTTTTTAGGAAATTTATATTCTTTCTCTTTGCCAGTCCGCATCTCCTTCAAAACCGACACAATATCTGGGATCACATCTCCCGCTTTTTGGAGTATTACAGTATCTCCAACTCTTACATCAAGGCGTTTTATTTCATCCTCATTATGAAGCGTTGCCCGCGATACAGTAGAACCGGCCACTGATACAGGCTTTAAGTGCGCAACAGGCGTCAAAACGCCAGTTCTCCCCACTTGAAGCACGATGTCTTCAACTTGAGTTGTAACCTGCTCTGCCGGAAACTTGAAGGCAATAGCGAACCTAGGCGCTTTCCCTGTATATCCAATCTTTTCTTGATACTGCCTTTCATTTACTTTTATTACAACTCCGTCAATAAGATAATCTTGCTTTTCTATTTTGCCTTTCCACTGTTTCCAAAAATCTATAGATTCGCCTATATTTTTGCAGAATTTGAAATTTCTATTTACCTTAAAACCTAAATCCTGCAGAAGCTTTAACTCGTCAAACTGATTGTCGGGAATCTCCTCACTTGAGAGTGCAATATCATATATAAAGCTGTCCAAATTTCTATCTGCCACAACTTGAGGGTCAAGCTGACGGATTGAACCAGCAGCAGCGTTTCTTGGATTTGCAAAAGGTGGCTCAAGATCTTTTTCTTTCTTTTTGTTTATTTTCTCTAAACTTTTCTTGCCAAGCCAAACTTCTCCTTCCACAATTACATCAATATCCTTTTTTAATTTCAGCGGGATTGACTCGATTGTTCTTACATTCGCTGTTACATCTTCGCCGACTTTACCGTCCCCGCGTGTTGCAGCAGTTTTTAATAATCCTTTTTCATACTCAAGAACGACTTTGAGTCCGTCAATTTTAAGCTCACACGTATATGTTGGATTTATATTTTCACCTAATATGCGCTTCACTCGTTCATCAAAGTTTTTAATATCGTTCTCATCAAACGCATCGTTAAATGACCACTGCGCGACTTTATGTTTTATCTTTTTAAATTCTTTCAAAGGCTCCCCTGCGACTCTCTGAGTTGGTGAATCAGATGTAACAAGCTCCGGATACTGTTCTTCAATTTTTGCAAGTTCATTCTTCAGAGAATCCAGCGCTTCCGCTGAAATTTCTTGTGTGTCTTTTACATGATACAGATATCTATGGTAATCAATTGTTTCTTTAAGTTTTTCGTATCTCTCTTTTATATTTTTCGTAATCATACTTTAATACGTTGCCCTTATAGCTCTTTCTACTCTTCTTGGATTTGTAACGTCACATGTATTGTATCCACGGGACTCAATCACTGTTCTTAAAGGAGCATCATATTTTGTAACTGATACAGTTACACAATAAGGTTCTGGAGAGAAATCAAGCGTGAATTCATTGGGCACACCATATGGTTTTCCTCCCATATCGTCAATTACAGTATCGGCACACTCTATACTAGACGGAGTTGATGATGCAAATGCACCGGCTTTGAAGTCCCAGTATAAAGCGCATTCTGCCCCTGTATCTGCAGCATAAAAGGCAAATTGTGAGTCTCTTCCAAGAGATGAGAGAAGAAGCTCTTTTATCGTAATATTAAAAATCGCAAGACCAATAGCAAGTAAAACAGATGCAACAAGCACAGAATAAAGCAGTGCAAATCCTTTATTCTTTTTTGATTTATAATTCATAATTTTATTTTACCAATCAAGTACATGTTCTTTAACAGTAAATGTTTTGTCAATCACCCCTGTCTTCCATGAAAGAGTTGCTGTTATAGAAACTTCTTTAACATTAACTATTTCTATATTTACACTCCTTGTAAAGTTTGAATCATTGCCTGACGCATAATTATAAAAACCATCACTATCGTCATATTTAAGCACAGGACATCCACCTCCAGGACATTTACTTATAGTGTTATTCTGAATATCAACTGTGCATATATTTTCATCAATACAGTCAGACAATCCATTAAGCCAGTCATTGTCTTTTATATTGTTTTCATCTCTTTTATTTCTTATATATTCAACAGCTTCCTGCGCCAAATAAAATGCCACAATCTGATCTTTGGCAAAAACAGCCGACGCCATACCTTTTGATGCGATTGTTATAGGACCTGCAATAGAAACAACCAAGATGGTTATTGCGACAAGCGTCTCAACAAGTGTAAATCCTCTGTTTTTTGATTTTTTCTTATTCATAATTTTATAAATCTAATACTCTCTGTGACACCATAGTTTCCAGATTAAATTCAGTTTTAGTCTTTTCATCAATACCTGCAGAACCCTTTATCGTCATAATTATTCTGGGCTGAAAATCATCAGAGGTTGATGTTCCATCAACATAAAAATTAAAGTCCTCTATCGTAACCTCTGAAGCGGTTATGCTTATAAAAGAATTTGCTGATCCGCTGGTTTTTGACATTTCAAGCTGTGAACCATTTATTCTATATACAAACTGATCATTTGGGTCATTTGGATCTCCTCCGGAAGATTCAAATCCGACCAGCTTTCCTCCGTTTTTACAGTCTTTTGTGCTGTCTATATTAGGCGGTACATTATTGTTAACACTGCAATGATACGTTGTGCCAACACGCATATTTCTTGACATACTCTCTAATGCAAAGTTCAGATTATTTATAACAGAATTAAGTGATTGAGCTTTTCTGTTCGCATCAATAAGTGAAAGGAGGGCGCCGACACCAATAAGCATAACAGAGGCAAACAAAGCCACAGCAACAAGCATTTCAACGAGAGAGAAACCTTTATTAATTGTTGATTTATTTTTCATAATTCATCTTATTTTTGGACTGATATTTGGCCTGTTATTACTGTATTTATATTCCACTGCGTCCCTTGCGGAGATGTAACGGTGATTTTAGCAGAAGAATATTCATCTCCTGTTAGATTACTTCTTATAATTGCGTCAGGATTTGGTCTCTCAAATACTATATCAAGATATGATATATCAGAGGGAGAGCATTTTTCTGTTCCACTTGCAAGCGTCCCGCAAAATTCTGATACTGTATTTCCTTTTCTTAAAGTAAATGTTTCAAGAATTTCCGATGAATCGTCATATTTTTCATTTCTGTTTCTGTCTGCGAAAAATATATATGTATTATTACTTGCTGAATCAAAATGAACACCGTACCCAACGTTGAATTCATTACTGCCTGCGGTAAATTCCCTGACAGAAAGCCCGAACACCTGCGCTTTTCGCACGGAAAGCGCAATATCATAGGCAAGATTTTCAATAAGAAGTGTGCCGGAAAACTCTGAATGTTTTATAAGGATGACAGTGGTAATGATAAGAAAAATAGACACCGCAACGATCAGCTCTACAAGAGAAAATCCTTTTTGATGCTTTTTTCTTGATCTTTTCAACTTCATAAAATGTAATCTAAAATGTTTATATTGAAAAAGAAGACTATCAACAACCCTATTATAAGAAATGGTCCGAATGGTATCTCACTCTTCATTGTAAGCCGTTTTCCGCTGAAGTTCAATAAAGGTATGGTCATAAGAATAATACTTACAAAGGCACCAATCCAAAAAGAGAGGATGATTGCAGTTGTGCCGGCTGAAAGCCCGAGCAGCCACCCTATGCCAAGCGCAAGTTTGCCGTCACCAAGCCCCATCCATGTTCCATGGGAGAAAAACCAAAAACTGAAAAAAAACAGAAAAAATATAGGTCCTGCAAGAAACGGAAGAAGAGTTGGTATTGAAATCTGAAATGTAAGAGGGTCAAAGAAAATGCCGGCGAGAGATAATGTAGCAAAAGTATAAACGAGATCATTTGGTATGATTTTATACTTTAGATCGTGAACAAAAATTACAATAAGGATAGAAAATACCAGCATCAGATAGACATTTATTACAATAAATTGTTGTGTAAATACAAACAGTAGGTTGGAAAATTTAAGGAAAATTGCCAAAAAAACAATGCCTGTAAAAAGTTCAATAAGAGGATACTGCAATGAAATCTTTCTTTTACAATTCCTGCATTTCCCAAGTTGAAAAATAAAAGAAAATACAGGAATAAGTTCAAACCATTTTAACTCCTTGCCGCATAAAACACATCCTGATCTGCCTAATATTGACCTGCCAGTGTCATATCTAAGCGCAACAACATTCAAGAAACTGCCTATAATCAAACCTAAAATAAAATAAGATACGGCTATAATTATCTCTAATGATTCCATACAATAAATTATATCAAAAATATCCGCCATTTGGCGGATATTTTATACTACCAATAAATTGCGTGGTTATGGCTTGAGATCGTAAATCGTATCTGCAGATGTACTGGTAAAATCAGTCTTTGCACTTGATGCAGATTCGTCAGGACATTGATTGGTCTCTGATATTGCTGCCGCATCAATATCCCCATCGAGCACCTCATGGTTTGCGTTCTCAAGTGTTACACCTATATGATAATCCGTGCATCCTGTTCCAATAGGTGAATACAAATATGCAGTGTCACCGGCGCCTATCGGAGGCACTGGGATTGACGGAGAATATCTTGGCGTTACAAGATTTGCTTCAGTTAAAGCTGACGGATATCCTTGGTTGTCTTCATAATAAAGCTGCAGTGCAGTCTGCAGTTGCCTCAATTCAGCAATTCTCTTTGCATCCCGTGACTTCTGGCGCGCGCTGTTTAAGCTTGCCAAAACAACAGATGAGAGAATGCCGATAATAGCAATAACAACCAAAAGTTCAATGAGCGTGAATCCTCTTTTTCCTGCTTTATTTCCTGTTTTTCTCATAATGAATTTAATTACTAATAATATCTATTAATACAATAATTATAAACCATAAATTAATATCTCAAAATCAAATAATAGGAAAAGTAGCTAACCCCCTCTTTTCGATCGAAAAGAGGGGGTTAGCTTTCAAAAATTAGTCTAGACTATTGTTATACTACTACGGTTTAAGGTCATAAATCGGCTCAGTTCCTGCAAAGTCAGCTGCGGAGTTTGCTCCGTCAGGGCATCCTGTTCCTGCCGTACCTGCTGCTGCATCAATATCACTGTTTAGAGCGCTGTGACTACCATCTTCAAGCGTTGCTCCAATGTGATAGCTTGTACATCCTGCGTTAAGTGCTGCGTAACTATATTGCCCGCCTCCTACAGGATCCGTTGGAATAACTGCAATATAACCAGGTGCGGTCAAGAGTGTTCCGCTGATAGCAGATGGGTACCCTCCGTTTGCATCAAAGTAAAACTCCAGTGCCAGCTGCAGCTGTTTTACATCTGAAATTCTCTTTGCATCCCGTGACTTCTGGCGCGCGCTGTTTAAGCTTGCCAAAACA
>JBHHYD010000011.1:0-10455 GCA_046757385.1 Minisyncoccia bacterium
TCGCTATTTAGATCTTTTGGAAAAAGCGTTTGTGATTATAAACACAAGAGGTTTCAGCCGTAATTTGAGAAAAGAAGTAACAAAAACTTCTAGGTATTATTTTTACGATAACGGAATAAGAAACGCTTTAATAAACAATTTTAATGGCCTGGATATTAGAGATGATGTTGGTATGCTGTGGGAAAACTATATTGTTACGGAAAGATTAAAAAAACAATCGTATAATGAAATATTTTCAAACAATTATTTCTGGCGAACATACGACCAAAAAGAGATTGACTGGGTGGAAGAAAGAGACGGGAGATTATTTGGATATGAAATAAAATGGAAATCAGATAAATCAAAACAACCAAAAGAATGGCTTGAGACTTACAAAAATGCAAGTTATGAATTAATCAATAAAGAAAATCATATAGAATTCATAACTTGATTTTGGTGGAAGATATTTTTCAATTTGGAAATTATGGTGCTTGTGGTTGTTGCAGGTTTCAGCAAGTCTATAGAGAAAGCAAAGAGGTGGATTGTCCTAAACTACATAACAAGCAGAAAAAAAGATAAGGAAAAATAAAAGTAAATTACACGACCCACGCGATAGCGGAAGTCGTGTAATAGACAACATTTTATTTTCTATTTTTTTCAAGATATTTGACTATATACTGCGCGTATTTTTCAAAATCGGAGAAATTTCTGCGGATGTTATGAATAAACATTTCTTTATCTAATTTTTCATATTGATGAACCAAGATATTACGTACTCCTGTCACAGGCGCGATTTTGAAAGCAAATTCTTTTGGTAAAATATCATTCTCTCCAAGAATGAAGAAAGAGCCCTGTAGATCATCGGGGATTTCCAAATTTAGTTCACGGATAAAATGTTGGTTGATGTCAATCATATTGTCAACTATAAGCTGCACCAATCTTTCAGAGATATGCAATTTCCCCGAATCGGACATAATCTGTTCGTCTGTGTTGAGCTCAAGAAAGTCACTTAACTCTTTTGTGTATCCTGTAATCGCTTCAAGTTTTTTATATATAAATTCTTTTGAAAATGGCATATTTATGTGTTTAAGTAAATTGTTTCTGTATCCTTCTTTCTCTTTCTTTGTACATTGGCTTCATTTCAATGTATTTTTTAAAGCCATATGCGCGAAGCTTAGCGAACGAAATAGAGCTTTTTTCATATAACACTTGCGCTTGTGTCGTTATTGCGTAAAGAAGCAATGGTGATGCTTTCTTTATATTTACTAAGTTTATAATCCGCTCATCTCGTTTTTCTACAATAGGAAGCAGGTCTATAATAAGATTACCCTCGTCTCCGATATCAAGATTTTTCTTACTCAAATAGCCAATATCATAATCACTTTCTTTATGTGTTTTACCTGTTATTTGCGAACCAAATAGCAAAACCAACTCAAGAGAATATTTTTGAGCTATTTGTTCAATTTTTTCCTTTTTTTGCAATGATAATTCAATCATATTTGGAATTGTACCATAAAAATCAAGAAAAGTATTACTTTCCCCGACTTTTACCATGAAATGTCTTGTGGATTTCGCGCAAGTGTTTGTCCGTAACGTGCGTATAGATTTGGGTCGTGGCGATATTTGCGTGGCCCAAGAGCGCTTGCACTGAACGCAAATCAGCGCCGTTTTGTAAAAGATCTGTCGCAAAGCTATGGCGCACAACATGAGGGGTTACTTTGCCGGAGATTCCGGCTTTGATCGCGTAGAATTTTACAATTCTCTCAATTGAGCGAGAGGTAAGACGTAAAGAGTCAGCACGCGCAGCGTTTTTGCCAAATTGTACGAACATCGCTTCGTCCATATCTTGCCTTTTGTCTAAATAATTTCTCAAAGCCTCTCTTGCACTTTGTGAAAGGAACACAACTCTTATCTTTTCTCCCTTTCCGCGCACCGAGAACTCGTCTTTTGAGATATCAAGGTCACTATTAAGAGAACAAAGTTCTGACACACGGAGTCCAGTTGAAAAAAGAAGTTCGAGTATTGCTTTGTCGCGCAAACTTTTTACATCTGTACCATCCGGTGCAGATAAAAGCCGTTCAAGGTCATCTGCTGAAATAAGATCAAGTCCACGTTCGGAAGTTTTTGCAAGCTCTATGCGTTCGGGGGAGAGAGAGTCAATCTCGCGCTTGCGCAAAAACTTCAAGAACGCGCGGAGCGCTATCAAGTAGTAGTTTTGAGTTTTCTTTTTTAAAGTATCTCTGACACCTTCTGTTGTTACACCGCTTTCTTGTCTGTTAAGCCACAAGCGAAACTTTCTGACTACTTCGTCTGTAATACCAGAAGGCTTTTTTATATTAGTAGCGTCAATGAAGCGGGAGAGATATCGGTCATAATTTTCAATAGTTTTTAGGCTCCTACCTCTCTCAATCTCAAGGTATTCTAAGAACTCTCTTTTTAACTGCTCAATATTTTGCGACATATATTATATTGTAGCAGGAAAGAGGTTTTGAGAAACTCTTGACTTTTGTAATATATCGTGATACGATAAGATACATGACATAAATTTTTAAAATAAAGAAAGAGAGGAAGATATGAATTTACGAATGCAACAAAGACAAAAGGCCTATTTTAAGTTTGAGATTGTGGGTAAGGTTATTAAGTTGTATGACGGGATAGATGATGATTTAAGATTTCTGTCACAGGTTCCGAACGAAGGAAGTTTGCAACAATCTATACATAATGCTGTTAATAAGGTTTATGACAGTATCCCAAATCCAATTTCACCGTTACTTTACAGCGCAGATGACATACATTCCGAAACGACCATTGATGGGGAATATGTATAAAGTTATTTTTATGACAAGTTTCACAAAACCCGTTCAAGGATAAAAACCTTGCGGGTCTTTCTTTTTAAAACTTTATTTTATATATCCAGTCATGCGGGCCGATAGTTAAAAATAGAGCTTTATTTTTACCGATAAATCGAAAGAATACTCTATATTTTCTATCAACACGAAAGCTCCAAACCTGCTTCTTTTTAGGTTTAAGTTTTTCAGTATTGAGTGATGGATGGAGTGGATTATTGCGAAAAATTCTTTCCTGTTTCTCTGCTTTTTTCTGAATTGGAAGAGGTAACTTCTCGTAGTGTTTCCAGAATTCTTCTGTAGCAACAACCTCTATCATAGATTTGGATTATCTCAATTCTCTTAGAGATTTTATTTTTTTTACTCTACCAGCTTTGTAATCTCTCTCTGCTCTATCTAAACTTTTTACAAAATCAGGGTTAAAAAAGCCAAAATCGCCGGCTAGTTTTTCAAACTTGTTCGCATCCATCTCAATCAAAATCTTTTTTGGACGCTTCGTAGATTTAATTGTTATTGCAAGTGAAGACATATTAACAGCAGTATATCAAATTTTTTTGCGTTCCTCAAGGTCTCACCTCTCTACGCGAGGAAAGACCTTTTCCCGCGTAAAATTTGCAATAACAGCAGTTTTTTGGTATTATATTAAGGCTATGCTTACATCAAAAAAGAAAGCAAAATCAATAAAAGAGACGCGAATCCACGACAAGGACACAGGCTCTCCTGAGGTGCAGGTTTCAATACTTACAAAGCGAATCACAGAGCTTACGAAGCACCTTAAGAAGAACACCAAAGACAAGCATCCGCGTCGTGGACTTTTAAGCATGGTTGCAGACAGACGCAAGCATTTGAAATACTTAGAGAAAAAGGACAAAAAGCGATACAGCGCTCTTG
Source organism: Minisyncoccia bacterium (assembly GCA_046757385.1). GTDB lineage: Bacteria > Patescibacteriota > Minisyncoccia > Phycocordibacterales > UBA2163 > UBA2163. The sequence continues at coordinate 3,717 of JBHHYD010000011.1, forward strand.
TTAAAAAACTGGGGCTTAAGAAATAATAATGCGATGCCAATATACTAATGCATACTAAACATACGAATAAATATTAGTATCATTAGTACAATTCGTATATTAGCATCGATATTTTATGATAATAAAACACAAAAACCAGCGTGTTGGAATTTTTATAGATACACAAAATCTCTACCATAGCGCTAAAAATTTATATAAATCAAAAGTAAGTTTCGGGAACGTCATCAAAGACGCTCTTTCAGGGCGCAACCTTATTCGCGCAAGCGCATATGTTGTTACTACTGAGGGAGGTGAAGAGAGTAATTTCTTTGAAGCTCTTGAAAAACTTGGTATTGAAATCAAAAGCAAGGAACTCCAGGTGTTTTTTGGCGGTGCCAAGAAAGCTGACTGGGACGTCGGGATAGCGATTGATGCAGTGACGATGGCGCCAAAGCTTGATACAGTGATCTTAGCAACAGGAGACGGCGACTTCGTGCCATTAGTTGAATATCTAAAAATGAAAGAAGGATGCCAAGTGGAAGTTATCTCGTTCGGGCGCTCTTCTTCAAGTAAACTGCGTGAAGTTGCGGATGACTTCATTGATATGTGTGAAAACCCAAGAAGGTACTTGATAGGATATAGAGGGAGGTAAATTCTCAATTCTCAATTATCAATTTTCAAATATTGAAAGATAGCTCTTGTTTGTTATTATTAATTTAATGACAGAAGAAAAATCTCAACCAAAACCAAAGCAAAAAGTTTCAGCGAAGGATAATTTAATGCAAAAAAGCGCTCCACCTCCTCCTAATTTACCTGTCTCTGATGCTCCTACACCGTCTGCGCCAGCATCAAAATCTAAAAATAAAGTTCAAGGTAAGCAAAAAGTTGATCTTGGCCACACAACCGAGCTTAAAGACTGGCCTCCTAAAGAAACACCTCTAAGGACAATACGCACATACAAAGACGATCTTGCTCAAGTGGTAGAAAAGAAAAAAGAATCACTTGTCAGTATTGCGACAGCTGAGAATGAACAGCGTGTTAATAATGAAGAACTTGAACTAAGTGTCGCTGCGGCAAAAAAACAGCATTTAAAGAAAATTAGCATGATTGTTTTAATCACCGTACTTTTCACACTTGGTGCAGGGTCACTATTTTATTTTTATGGAAAAAGCGGAGATGAAGCTGTTCAGCCGGAGTCAAAAATACCATCGTTAATATTCTCGGACGAGGAAGAAGAGTTTGAAATCACAGATTTATCAAGAAGACAGATTTTAAACGGACTTACAGCGCTTAAAGACAACATAAATATTTCAATAGGCAGGATTAGAAATATAATTATTACAAAATCTTTTGTTGACGAAGAAGGAGTCGCAGGAAAAGAACTTGTTTCTGCAAGCGATTTCTTAAATACGATAAACGCGCAGCTGCCTACATCATTTTTGCGATCAATTGAACCGTTGTTTATGTTTGGTGTCCATCATTTTGACGGCAATCAGCCATTTTTGATTTTGAAAAATAGTTTTTATGAAAATACTTTTGCCGGAATGCTTGAATGGGAAAAAAATATAAGAGAAGACCTTTCTCCGCTTTTTGGTCCCGCAGAGTTTGGCGTGACTCCTGTATTTAGAGACTTTGTTATAAAAAATAAAGATACAAGAATTTTAAAAGACAACAATGAAGAAACAATTCTGATGTATTCGTTTATAGACAAAAACACTATCATCATAACAACAAATGAAAATACTTTCAGCGAGGTCTTGGTACGCCTAACTTCATCAAGAACCCTGCGTTGAATCACCACAAGTTTTCTGCTATTATAGAGCAATGGAAAAAATAGATACACAACACTTTAAGGAAAAGCTTGAAGAAGAGCTCAATCTCTTGACTTCCGAGCTTGAAAAGATTGCAAGGATTAACCCGTCAAATCCTAAAGATTGGGAGCCTATCCCTGCGAAGATGGATACACTTGAGACAGATAAAAACGAAGTTGCAGACAGGATTGAAGCATTTGAGAAAAACACAGCACTAGTAAAAGAACTTGAAATCAGGTACAACAATGTAAAACGCGCGCTTAAAAAAATAGAAGAAGGTAAATATGGAATCTGCGAAGACACTGGAGAGCAGATTCTCGTCGCGCGACTTGAAGCAAATCCGTCTGCCCGCACTTGTGCGGAACATTTAGGTCCTGAAGAAAAATAGTGCATATGTACAAAAAATTCAGTCCACAAAAAGCAAAAGAATTAAGAGAATCAATTCGTGATGCAGAGAAAAGTAAAAAATCATTCAAAAGCATAAAAGCCTTAATGAAAGATTTGCCTGTTTAGTTATATTCGTGTATATTATGCAAATAAATATGATTAGATATGAGATTGTTTTTAACAGTTAAAACTTGGAAAGAGGGTAAGCACTACATTGCTTATACTCCTGAGCTTGATATTGCTTCTCAAGGCAAAAATATTGAACACGCAGAGAAACGACTCAATGAAGCCGTCAATATTTTTCTTGAGGAGGTCAAAAGCAAAGGTGCGTTAAAGGATATATTAAAATCATTAGGATTTTTAAAAACGGATAAAAAATGGAGGTCTCCCCGTGTATCTTTTTCAGAAATGGAAATGCAAGTATAGTCTAATTCTAATATGTCAACAATCCGACCAATCTCTTGGCGTAAGCTCTCAAAAATATTTGAACTTGATGGATGGACATTATCTCGCATCAAAGGCGATCATATGGTTTATACAAAAGATGGATTTTTAAGACCTGTTGTGATTCCAAGAGATTCTGTTGTTGAAGTATTTATAATAAAGAATAATATAAAGACGGCAATGATTTCCAGAGAAAGATATTTTGAATTACTGGAGAAAGTTTAATTTACTCAAACTATTAGACGCCTTGCTTCTAATAGTTTTCTTAAAAATAAAAAACCGTGAGATCTAAATTAGCATCTCACGGCATTGAATATTCCGAAACTCTCTGCTTTTTCTAAAAAACAGATATATGAGTATCGAATATTACACAATATACATCTTTGATGAACTCTTCCACTGCTTCTACAATTTTTTCTTCATCTTCATCTTTGGAGAAGACCTCAAGTTTCTTAAGCATACCAATAAATTCTTTTTTTGAATGCTTATTTTCTAACTTAAGATCTTGTATAAGCTCCGTTGGTCTTCTCTTGTAAATAAGATGTACCAAAATTGGAAGGGCTATTTCTTGCTGTAACTCCTTGTTCTGCATTCTCAATTTTTTCATAGATAATGAAGTGTCTTGCATTTGTCTCCCCTTTCTGTATTTGAGTTAAAAGTGTTATTTTATTGTACAACTCTACCTTTTATTATACATATATAATGTATTTTGTCAAATCTGCAAAAGTACGGCTTAAAATATAGCCCAGAAAGGACTGTCCTTTATATTTTTATATATTTTCAAATTTATCCAATATCAATATAATAACGAAGCGATTGCAGGCCTTGTCCTTTGATATTCGTTTTTTCTATAAAAACACCGCCATTTGCCTCAATTATTTTTCTTGACGCAGGATTATTTTCGCGACAATCGATACGAATTCTCTTAAATCCTTGTGTCCTTGCTTTTAACAAACCGAGTCTCAAAATTTCAGTACCATATCCTTTTTTCCTTTCTGATGGACGTATTGCGTAACCAATGTTTCCTCCCCTAATACGAAGTTTTTTGTTTAGTTTTTTACGTAATGACAATGTCCCAATATATTTTTTATTAGCAACTAACCAATATACTGTGTGAGCAACCTTACCCTTTTCAAGATTAATACCATTTTTATTATCTTTTAGTTTTTTAAAAAAAGCAGATGCGTTTTTTCTTTCCTCTATTTTATCATCAAGCTCTTTCTTAGAGAGCTCTCTTTTCCTATACAACTCTTTTAGATAATCTATATTTCCTTTTATATATTTTTTTGAAGGTAAAACTAATCTAAGCATATTACATATTATATCAAAAAATTTAAGTAGTTTGTGTTAGACACTTATGTTAAACACCGAGCGTCTAACACTTGGCTATGCGAAAGCTAAGTGAAAATCAAGTATTTCGGTTAACCGAAGCAAAATTAATTTTCTTAAGACTACTTGCTCCTCAAGGTCTCACCTCTCTACGCGAGGAAAGACCTTTTCCCGTGATGGTTTTGGGTTTATACTTAACCTAGTGACTACGAAAAATTTTGCAAAAGTTTACAGTGCGCAGACGACACTTCTTTCCGCGCAGATTATTGATATTGAAGTTGACCTTTCAAAAGGACTCCACGCTTTTTCAGTTGTAGGACTTCCGGATAAAGCAGTTGAAGAATCGCGCGACAGAGTTTCGGCGGCGATAAAGAACTCCGGATTCAAATCTCCCAAAGCCAAAAACCAGAAAATTGTTATCTCGCTTGCGCCAGCAGACCTCAAAAAAGAAGGGCCTGTGTTTGACCTTGGTATTGCGCTTGCATATCTGCTTTCTTGTGACGAGATCAGGTTCAATCCAGAAGGGAAACTTTTCTTGGGAGAGCTTTCTCTTGACGGATATTTGCGGAAAATTAACGGCACGCTTCCAATTGTTCTTGAGGCTAAAAAGAGAGGCTTCAAGCAAGTCTTCCTGCCAAAAGAGAATGGAGATGAGGCAGCGCTGATTGATGGTATTGAAGTATATGGTGCAGAAAGTTTAAAAGAAGTAATTGAGCATTTAGATGAAAAGAGACCTGCCTCGCCGAGTCAAGGCGGGGGAGAAAACAAGCTAATTGAGCCGCAAGAAAAAACAGAAGCCCCAAACAAAAGAGCAGATTATTCCATTGATTTTGGGGACATCAAGGGGCAGGAGAGAGCAAAACGTGGACTTGAAATTGCTGCAGCAGGCGGGCACAATATAGCTATGTTCGGTCCGCCTGGCACGGGGAAGACAATGCTTGCAAAAGCATTTTGTCACATCTTACCTTCGCTTTCGTTTGATGATGCGCTTGAGACGACATCTATTCATTCTATTGCAGGAACTTTAAATGAAACACTTATGACTAACCCTCCTTTTAGGACCCCTCACCATACATCTTCGCATGTTGCTATCGTCGGCGGCGGAGCTGTTCCTAAACCAGGGGAGATCACTTTAGCGCACAGAGGAGTGCTTTTCTTAGATGAGTTTCCAGAGTTTGAAAGGAGGGTGGTGGAGGCGCTCCGTCAACCGCTTGAGGACAGAGTGATAAGCATCTCGCGCGCAAAAGGTTCTGCGATGTTCCCAGCAAGTTTCATCTTAGTTGCTGCGATGAACCCTTGTCCGTGCGGAAACTTCGGGAGCACAAAAAGATGCATCTGCACGCCGACTACTCTTGAGCGCTATAAAAGAAAAATCTCAGGGCCGATAATTGACCGGATTGATATGTGGATTGAAGTTTCAAATATCTCGCACGAAAAACTTTCAGAAAAGTCTGGAGAAAATAGAGAAAGTGAAATGAAGAGAAAGAATATTTTGCGCGCACGCGAAATTCAAAAGCAGAGATTTGACGGAGTGAAGAGAAATATAAAAACAAACAGTGAGATGAACAGCAAAGACCTAACTAATCTTGTGGAGTTGGGAGAGGCCGCGCGCGGGACCTTGAACTCGGCTGCGCGTGCTATGGATCTGTCCCCGCGCGCGTACCACAGAGTTATAAAACTCGCGCGCACCATTGCGGATTTAGATGAAAACGAAAATGTAGAAGAGAATCACATCTTAGAAGCACTCCAATACAGGCCGAAACAGACTCACGAAATGTAATTAAAAACAAACGGCTAAACTTCAAACAAGTTTAGCCGTTTGTTTTTTGAGGCTTAAAATCTATATATTTTAAAAAGGATTCTCAGCTCCGCGGACTTCAAAGTGGACATGGGGTCCTGTTGAACGACCGGTTGAGCCGACATAACCGATGACCTGTCCTTGCACTACATGCTGGCCTGAATAAACAATATTTTTTGATGCATGAGCATAAAGTGTTTGCGTGCCGTTGTCGTGTTTAATTACAATATATTTCCCATAACCTCCGTTCCATCCTGAGCTTCTGCTTATAATCACATTACCTGCTGCTGATGCGATGATAGGTGTTCCAGCAGGCGCTGCATAGTCAACAGCATTGTATCCGTGAAGACCTTGCGAACGGCGTCCTGAGGTCAATGGCAATATATAGTACCCGCTGTATGACGGGCCACTTGTTCCGCGCACTACACGGCTTGCGCCGGAGTACTTAGGAGTTGCAATCTCTCCGTCCGGAACAACAATAATGTCTCCAACAGCAATGGTTGATTCTGTAGTCAGGTCATTGTACTGAAGTATCTCTTCATAATCACCACCATATTTTTTAGTGATACTTCTTACAGTCTCACCTTTGACCACAGTGTGTCGCACTCCGGTTATAGGTAAGATGATAAGTGTCTGTCCTGGAGTTATGAACGATCCTCTTTTGATATCGTTTGCCCAAATAATAGTATTTGTTGATACGCTGAACATTTTCGCAATTTGAGAAAGAGAATCTCCTTCACGCACTACATAGATACTGATTTGGTCGGACGATGCCGGTCGCTCTTCAATCTCTGCAATTGTTCCTGACGGACCTATTTCAGAGAGAAGAGCTTCATCGTCAACTATTATTATATCACCACCACCTTTTGAAGGATTTGGGTCAATGTTGAGTGCTGCGCGGAGAACTGGTATCGTTTGAGAATTATATGTACTTGCGATTTGCGCGGAAGTGTCTTTTGATGAAAAGAGCTTTGAAACAAAAGAAAATACC
>JBHHYD010000012.1:0-10322 GCA_046757385.1 Minisyncoccia bacterium
ATCGCTTCGCGATTGATGCTCGAAACAAGTTCGAGCGAAGGATATTAAAACAGCACAAAAAGCAACTTTGTCTAAAGTACGGAAATTTTTCGCTTTTGCCGCAGGCAAAAGAGAGTGAGAAAACGGCGATTTCGTGTTGTAGGCAAAGAGCATTTCAGACGGCGGACTCGCGCCGAAGCGCGCGGATTTGTCAGTTTCGTATCTAAAAATAATTTTTTATCAGTTTTAATATTAAAGAAAAAAATTATGTCAAAACCAAAATATTTTCTATATGCTCGCAAATCAACGGAAGATGATGATAAGCAGATTATGAGCATAGAAGCGCAGTTGTTTGAACTTCGTGAGTTTGCGAGCAAAGAAAATCTTGAAATTCTTGAGGAATTTCAAGAGTCGAAAAGCGCAAAGACACCAGGAAGGACAGTGTTTGGTGAAATGATGACAAAAGTTGAGGAAATGGATGGCGTTGGTATTCTCGGATGGCACCCGGATCGTCTCGCTCGTAATTCAATTGACGGCGGGAGAATTATCTATGCTGTGGATACTCGCAAGATTGTGTCTTTGAGCTTTCCAACTTTTTGGTTTTCCCCAACACCGCAAGGGCTCTTTATGCTTCAAGTGGCGTTCGGGCAATCCAAGTATTATTCTGACAACCTAACGCAAAATGTTAAGCGGGGTTTCCGCCAAAAACTGCGCCGTGGAGAATGGCTCACAAAAGCGCCTTTTGGGTATGTGAACAATCCGCGTACTCGGAACATAGAACCTCATCCGACAAAATCAAAGATTGTGAGGCGCGCTTTTGTTGAGTACGCAAATGGTGCACATGGTTTGGTTTCTTTGTCGCAGTTTTTGGCGAACTTAGGTGTGGTAACTCGCAACAATACGCCACTTTCCAAATGTGCCATCAAACATCTTTTGGTAAACCGAGCGTACTTGGGATTTGTAAGGCATCATGGAGAATATTTTGAAGGCACATTTGCGCCAATTATTTCCCCGAAATTGTTTGAAGCCGTGCAGAAAGTTTTGAAGAAACGAGAACGACCTCGCAATACTCGCAGAAACAATGATTTTCCTTTCACCGGTCTTTTTCGTTGCGGGGAGTGCGATAGTATGTTTACCGCTCAATGGGCAACTGGAAGCAGTGGAATAAAATACAGATATTATCGTTGCACGAAAAAGAAAGGAAAATGCTCTCAGTCGTATTTACGCGAGGACATCCTCGTTTCTCAATTAAAGGAACGGCTTCAATCAATTTCACTTTGCGATGAGAGTACGGATAGAATGCTCAAGCAAGTTGATAAGTGGGGGAAGCAGGAATTACACTCATCGCAAAGTGATGTTCAAAATCTTACTGATAAACTCAAAGCGAGTGAGTCGCGCTTGGATAATCTCATCTCAATTTATCTTGATAATGATATACCGAAAGAATTGTACATCAAGAGAAAAGATGAAATTATGCGCTCCACACTCGCTTTGAAAGAGAAATTGAAAGATTTAGAACATGGAAGAAATAATTGGGTCGAACCCTTGCGGAATTGGGTTTTAGATACGAAACAAGCCAACTTTTTGACAAAGTCAGATAATTTTCACGATATTAAGGTCTTTGTTCAAAAAGTTGGAACGAACTATTCGGTTCGTGACAAATCCGCGCGCTTCGGCGCGAGTCCGCCGTCTGAAATGCTCTTTGCCTACAACACGAAATCGCCGTTTTCTCACTCTCTTTTGCCTGCGGCAAAAGCGAAAAATTTCCGTACTTTAGACAAAGTTGCTTTTTGTGCCCCCACTAGGAATCGAACCTAGATCTTCGCGTTAGGAGTGCGGAGCTCTATCCATTGAGCTACAGGGGCTGTAATATAAGCATGGTAGCAAACCGAGCACTCAGCTTCAAGCTGAGTGCTCGGTTTCTCATATCAAGGGCCACCCTTGATATGTTATATTCCAAGTGAACTTGAAAGCTTGTCCTTGTCAAATCCAACCATCATCTCATCATCCACATAGATCACAGGGACTCCCATCTGCCCGCTTTTCTCTATCATCTCCTTTCTCTTCTCCATATCTGTAGATACATCATAGTCGGTAAACTCAACCCCTTTCTCCTTGAAAAATTCTTTCGCCATCTGACAGAAATGACAAGTCGGCGTGCTGTAAATTGTTACTTTCTTCATATTATTATTTTATTAATTTTATATATTTTTATTATACCACATGTGTCAAGAAGAATATAAAAACAAGGGGCCTTAATGGCCCCTTTTACTTATTACTAACCTGCAGTTCCAGATAATTCTTTCTTAACAGGAAAATCGTCAACACATTTCCCATGATATCTTTCAGCATGTGCATCACATGTATCAAACTCGTATACACTGCCCCAAATATTTACTAATATTCGTCTTGTAGTTTTTTCTTTACAATTTTCATGTATGCAATCTTTACCAGATACAAACTCTTCTTTCATCACATAAAGATGATGCCACATATTTTTGCCAAATAAATTACATGCCTTGATTTCAATACCCCAATCCTTATCTACTCTTAATTCATCTTCCTTAAACCTTATAATTTTCTCACTCTCATCAGAACAATAGCCAAGTAAATACTCATCACGGCTACTTAATTTTACTCCGATATTACCGTCTTCATTGCCATCATCTTCAATTTCAACAACCTCTGCCTGTTTACCATCAAATACAGAATCCTCTGAAACTATGGTAACAATATTACCAATTTTCATATCCATTCAAACACCCTCCTTATAGATTATAGAGAAAATATTAAAATTCTTTAAAAATCAATTCTGTGGAAGATTATACACTATAATATAAAAATTGCTATGCGGATAGGGAGAATCGAACTCCCATTTGTTGCTTGGGAAGCAACCGTTCTACCACTAAACTATACCCGCATTTCTATGTAGTGTAGAAGTCAGACTTCTACATTGTTAGAACCAATCGAATATTTTCTGCCAAAAACTTTTTTTAAGTCCTGTATTTTTCTTGTCCTCTTCCTCCGGATTATCTACAATTATAATCACCTCTTCTCCCTCTTTGCCAACTTCAAACTTGCTTCTTATCTCTGCTTCTATTCCCTTCTGTGTACTCAACCTATCTATCTCCTCCTGAAGCGCTGCTTCTCTTTCTTCAAGTTCATTCAAAATTTCTTTCTGCTCCGCACTTTTAATCCCCGTGTCTCTTTCTTTCTTATACATATCAAAAACAACAAATAAAAGCCAAATGACTATGAGCCCCAAGATTATGAGCGTTACCTTCGAGTACAAGAAGCGTCTGAATCTTCTTTTTTCGTGAAAATCAAACATAGAAAAATATTACATATATGATACACTATACACAATGTTATTCCAGAAAAAGACCCAGAAAGCACTAAAAGTAGTATCTATAATAATAGGCGTCTTAGTCATAATAAGCATGACGCTGATGTTCGCGCCTATCTTCTAGCGCATCATTTTTAGGAACACCTCCTGCGGGATGTTCACTTTTCCTCTCTCTTTCATCTTCTTTTTGCCCTTTTTTTGCTTCTCCCGAAGCTTCATTTTCCTCGTTATATCACCGCCATATAGGTGCCCTGTGACGTCCTTTTTGAGCGCACTAAGCGATTTTGAGGAAAGTATACGCCCAAGTGCCATAGCTTGGATTTTAGCCACAAACATCTGCCTGGGGAGTACTTTATGGAGCTTTTCAACTGACGCTTTTGCCTCTTCTTCAAGGCGCTTTTTAGACACCACTTTCGTAAATGCAGGCACTATCTCTTCCGCAACAAGAAGATCCAGACGTGCGACGTCTGCATCTCTCATCTCTCCGATTTTATATGAAATAGATGCATATCCGGCAGATACACTTTTTAATTTATCAAAAAACCCGCGCATGAGCTCTCTTAAGGGAAGCTCTGCATGCATTTTTATGCGCCCATCACCAAACACATCGGAGTTTCCAACTTCAGCTTCATGTTCAAACAAAAGCTGCATTATAGGACTCATGTAGTCATTTGGCGTAATTATTTCTATATTCACCCACGGCTCCGTTATGCTTTCTATCTCTCCAAAATCTGGGAACAAAGAAGGGGAGTAGATCCTCTGTATTTTTCCATTTTTAGTTTTGATGTCATACATGATGCTCGGCGTTGTAACTATCACATCCACATCAAACTCCCTATGAAGTCGTTCTATAAAAATCTCCATATGAAGAGTTCCTAAGAAACCAATCCTGAATCCCCTTCCTAAAATCCCTGATGCTTCTTCTTCATATGAAAACGATGAATCAGAAAGCTGGAGACGCTCTAATGCGCGCGAAAGATCCATAAAATCATCCTGACTCTCCGGATAAACAGACGCCCACACGACTGGAGAAGGCTTCATGTATCCTGGGAGTGCTTTAGTATTGCTGTTTGCAAACTTAACTGTGTCACCTACTGATGCGATGCCCGGTTTTTTGATCCCAGTCACAATATAGCCGATCTCTCCTGCTTGTAGAGAGTCCTTTGGCACGGCATCCGGAGAGAAAATGCCAGTCTCAAGTGAGATGAATTTCTCTCCCGCAGCAGAGAAGGCAAGTTGGTCGTTTTTGGAGACTTTTCCGTCAAAGACTCTTACAAATACGATAATCCCCTTGTGGCTTGAGTACTGAAAATCAAAAACAAGTCCTCTGAAATCTTTATCGGACTCAAGTTCTTTTTTGGGTGCTGGAATTTTATTTATAATTTCTTCCAGAAGCTCTTCTACTCCGGCGCCAGTTTTGCCGGAAACTTCAAGCACGTCCTCGTGTTTGCAGCCTAGTGTTTCAACTATTTCTTCTCTTATCTCATCCGCACGAGCAAGAGGCGAGTCGATTTTATTTAAAACTGGGATTACAGTAAGTCCAAATTCGTGCGCCATAGCAAGTGTCGTGAGAGTTTGCGCCTGCACGCCCTGTGTTGCATCCACAAGCAAAATTGCGCCTTCAACAGCCTTGAGAGCCCTTGAAACTTCATAAGAGAAATCTATATGACCGGGAGTGTCAATCAGATTTAAGATATAGCCATTGTGTTCCATTCGGACCGGCTGCATCTTTATCGTGATCCCCCGCTCTCTTTCAAGCTCCATTTGATCCAGTACCTGCTCTTTCATCTTTCTCTTTTCAACCGTTTTTGTAATCTCAAGCATGCGATCTGCAAGCGTTGATTTGCCGTGGTCAATGTGAGCTATGATGCTAAAATTCCGTATTTTTTCCATATTCTGTCTATCTTACCATAGAAACCGCTAAATTCTGCAGAATTTAGCGGTTTGGCAAACACTCGGTGTTTGCCACTTTAGTAACCTATAAATACGATCGTAAGTATAGGTTTAAAATATGAAATAAAAAATCCCGCAAGTCCATCATTACGATGAACTGCGGGTTTTTGTGATCTGTACCAAACTGATCGACAAGTGTTCCTATTGGCTTGTCCCTATTTGCTCTAAAATCACATTTTCCTGGTCTGACTTTACTTACATTAAGTTTTAAGTGTGGATTCCATTTCTTATAACTCCTCTTTTTCCTCAAGTGACTTAAAAGAATGTAATCCTTCATCAGTGCTTTGCGGGGTATCTCGTCTATATCCTTTCTCATCAATATAGTATTTCACAGGTGCAGCTTTTTCTTTCATCTCTTCTTGTGGGGCAAGGGTCATTTGAAGGTTAAATATAATTTTATCAATCATATCTTTCCATTCAAATATAGTTCCCTTAATTAGAAAAATCTCATAGCAACTAACTGAGATTTCTGTAATACCATCGACATTGTTAAAAATGTCCCTTACAAAAGTCGACTGCTTCTCCACATCCCAATCAGCATTTTTAAAAGATTCAATTCCTTCGCATATAAGTTTCTTATTAACATGGACCGTCAAACAATCTGGGTTTGGACAATACTCTAATTGATAAAGCATTTTCTGCTCCTTTCAAAATAAAGTTATAAAATATCAGATTTTCCACCTTGGATTATAACAAATTGAAATAATTTGTCAATAGCACAATATTTGGCTTAGAATAAGACACTTAGCTATAGTATTTGTGGAAAAAGGACTGTCCTTGAGGAGCAAAAACGGAATTTGACCAAGGTCTCACCTCCGTTCACTTCGTTTCCCGAGGAAAGACCTTCGTCTGCATTCCTCAGCCCTGTTACCATATTTCTTTTCCTACAGATTTACCAAAATCAATTTCTTTATGAATATTTTTGGGCGTAATTTTATCAACTATACTGTATATGTCTGGCTCATCTCTTAAAAAATTAAAGCTCGGAGAATTAGCGTTTATATTAGTAATTTCATTTAGATTTTTATTTTCCGAGTATTTCATAATTTTATACAATTACCTGGCTATGCGAAAGCTAAGTGATTAAATTTCTTCTTGTTCTGGTGCAACGGTATCTGCCTGCCAGAATTTGGAGTGGAGTGATTTCCAGACTTCCCCTATTTCCCTATTTCGCAGAAGCACGAGCATCATCACTCCAGTTGCTATACCAACAATCCCTGCAAAGAGCCCTTGGGAGAATATTCCCCAGAATGTATTGATATCAAACAAATCATCAAGTACTCTCAAGAATGTATGCGCCACAAATCCCATTATGATCGCGGCAGAAAGACTTTGGAAAAATGTTCGTGAAAGTGATTTAGAGAATGATTTGAAATCCTTCTGAAACATCACCCAAAAAGCTATAGCATTTAAAAGAACTGCAATAGAGTACCCAAGCGGAAGCATCAACACAGATGTACCTTCTATACCTTCCACTCTTAAAAGCGATTCTACAAAATAACGCGTCACATCACTTGAATTAAATACTTTTATCAAAACAAAAGACAGTACAACTACAAGTGTAGCTGATATTAAATTTAGAATAAGAGGCTTTTTAGTATTCCCCGCTGCATAGTAACCACGAACAAAAAGAAAAACCAGCCCTTGCGCAGCAATAGACACTGCAAAGAGCGCAAGGGCTGCTGCCGTGAGCCTTGTGTCCGCCCAGCTGAACTCTCCAGAGCCAAGTATTACACGGACAATCTGTGCGCGAAGTACAATGAAAAGTACAATTGCCGGAAACGACCAGAAGATAATATGCTTAGCAGCTGCAAGCACCTGCCCCAAAAACTCCACCTTTTCACCGTTTGAGAACATCTTAGCTAAAGTCGGAAACGCCGCCACAGAATAAGAAACTCCGATTATTGTAAGAGGGACTGACTGAAGGTTGAACGAAAAGTTAAATACTGCAATTGATCCAACTGCCATTAAAGATGCAAATGAAACTAGAAATAGGAGTGAGATTTGATGTGCAGAAAGTGCAAGCGTCCGAGGAAGAGAGAGAAAGATAACTTTTTTTACTTCACCAAATCTTATGAAGATGGTCGGTTTTGGCAAGAATCCGCTTCCTATAATAAACGGCAGCTGGACTCCGACATGGAATATTGCTCCGAGCACTACCCCATAACCGAGCCCGATGAAGCCAAACGCCGGATAAAAGAATATGATTCCTATGATTATGCCAATGTTGTAGAGAACCGGAGAAAGCGCATAGAGGATGAATTTGCGGTGAACTTGCGTAATACTTGCAAATAAGTTTGAGATCCCAAGAAATATCGGCTGAAGAAGGAGAACTCTGGTCAGAAGAATCAAATCAGTAAAATTGCCGGAGTCCACAAGCCCCGGGAAAAACAACTTTAGAAGTTGTGGAGCAAAGATGAAAGCTACAGCACTTACTGCGACTATAATCAAAAAGAATGCAGAAAATATTGTGCTTACAAATTCTTTTTCTGCTTGTTTTGAAATTCCAGATTTCTCTGCAAGAAATGGTATCAAAACATAAACTGACACAATAGAAGCAATCGCGACAAATATAATATCCGGCAAGCGAAATGCAGCATAATATGTATCCAGCACCGCTCCAGCTCCAAAGAAATGTGCAAGCAAACGGTCACGAACGAGCGCCAAGATTTGCGAGAGAAGCGCGAATATTCCCAAAAGATACGCGGCCTCATGAAGCCCGTGTATTTCTTTATGTATAAGATTAAATATTCGTTTTACCATCGTTATATTATAAACCGAATAATGCTTTTAATTTTTTATCTATCTCTTTTTTTGTACTTATGTCTATACTACCGATTTCTCCTAAAATTATCTTTTTATCCAAAGTTGCGATTTTTCCAACTTTTATTACTGAATTTGTCTTAAGACCTGTTTGAGAAAAAGTCTTACTTGAACTACTTATTGTAACATCTGTTTTTTGTGATCTTTTTGATTTTATAGAAGAAATAAATGCAGCAACAATATCTTCACCTTTTATTGAATCAGAGACAATAACAGCTGGACGTACTTTTGAGGATGAAAGATCTGTAAATGGAAATGGAGTTAATATTATCTTTCCTTTTTTATACATACCGCTTTTTTAAATCCTTAATGCTGTATAGGTCAGGCTCATCTTTTAAGAAATCGAAGCTTGATGAATTTGCATTTATATTAGTGATCTCATTTAGATTTTTGTTTGTGTTTTCCGGATATTTCATAATAATAACTTCTATTTTATTTCTCCTGCCAACACCAAAAACTTGGTCACTATATTTGACCTTGTTTATGACTTCAGAAATATTTTTTCTCATCGCTGTGGTACTTATAAGTTTCATGTCTATAATTGTAGCATTTTGTACATTTTGTGCAAATTTGAAGAATGTGGAGAACTATAAAAACAAAAAGTAACCTATAAATCCGATCGTAAGTATAGGTTCAGAACATGTAAAAAATAAAAAACCCGCCTGTTCATAAGATAACGAACAGAGCGGGTTGATACTGAAATCTCATCGACATTCATTCACGAATTGATTTTGTGTGGAATAAAGAATGCGATAAGAGAACAAATTAGAACCACAGTTTGTGATTGTCCAGAAGCCAAAAGAAATAGAGCTGCTATAACGGCTAACATAAATTTTGGCAGAAAAAATATTTTCATTTCAGCTATATAGTATCTCATTGCCTTTCTCTCTTTCTCCGCTTTTTACGGAAATTAAATTGAAATAAACTTCTCCCCAAATTCTTACTTTATTATACCAAACTGAAGTATTTTGTCAATAGCGCAATATCTGGCTTAAAATAAAGCTTTTCAAGGGTAGCCCTTGATTTCAAGGGCTACCCTTGCTTATTCCCCTTCAATAGGGAGTGTATTCGCTTTGGTTGGAGGGGGTTGAATATTTGCAAATGGATCGCCTCCAGCTATTATACTTTCCAGTATTGCTTTGACATCTTCGTTATCCGGATTCAAAGTAGACACAACGGTAAATTGCTCTACGGCTTCCTGCGCTCTTTCCGCTTGGAAATAACTCAAGCCAAGAAAGTATCTTGCGTTTGAGTATTGTGGGTTAAGCGCGACAGCTCGCTCAAGCGCGACAATCGCCTTGTCATTGTTTCCAGCGTTTGCCTGCAAGAGTCCGAGTTGGAAGAAGAACACGGCATTGTTCGGCTCAATCACGACTGCCGCTTCAACCGACCTTATGGCGCCTTCGATGTTTCCTTCTTGTATCTCAAGTTGTGAAAGCAGGAATATTGCTTCTGTATAATTGTTTTTCTTCTCAAGTGCAGCTTCTATGAATTGTTTTGCACCTTTCGTATTGTTTGTATCCTTTGCAAGTTCAAGCCGAGCGAGTGCTAGGAAAAGCGCCGGATTGTTTGGATTCAAAGCTATTGCTTGTTCATATGAACGTCTTGCGCTCTCATATGCTCCATCCACACCAAGTGGCACAACCGACCCATAGACTCTTCCGAACATTGACCAGTTTTCGTAATTATTACTGTTGACATTAACAGCTTCCTGAACATTGCTTATAGCGCTTGCCAGAATGCTTTGGAATTCAGCTCGTCTTTCATCTATATCTCTATCTGAATCTGCAAGTACTTGATTGATTTTTGCCAAATCAATCTCAGCTGCAAATCGATAATACGCATCGTTGTTCCCCAAGCTAATTGCGCTTTTGATATTGTCTTCTGCAGCAGAGATATTACCGTCTACATTTGCTGCAACTAAACTTTTCTGGAATGAAACTGCTGATGCATATTGTCCTCCTATCATATATAAAGATACACCGCTTATGATTATGAGTATTATGAGCACCATTATTGAGATAAATCCAATTCGTGGATTTGATGCAAAATTAATCTCTTTATCAACCGGGGCTCCTGAACGATAGCGCAAAGATGCTATGTACATACCGGTTAGAAGAAATGCAAGAGTCACTATAACTACATTTGGAATATATATCACCGTAAACACCCACAGATATAGACTGCCGAAAAATAGAGACAGTGACAAATAGTAAGATGC
>JBHHYD010000013.1:0-9152 GCA_046757385.1 Minisyncoccia bacterium
TCAATAATATAGTACGATATTTGGACTATTTGGGAGCTAACGCTTCCTAATTTTATTGATATTTATGAGTAAAATAAGCAAAAAAATTAAAAGCAGAGAAAAGAAGCACAAGAAGATAAGGGCCAGAATTTCTGGCACAAAAGAAACACCCCGGCTTTCTCTACACAAATCAAACAAGCGTATTTATGCGCAGCTCATTGATGATAATGGCGGAAATACTATAGTGAGCACTTTAACTGACTCAAAAAAGGGAAAAACGATGACTGAAAAGGCAAAAGTTGCAGGAAAGGATATGGCAAAAAAAGCGATTGCAAAAAAAATAAAATCTGTTGTTTTTGACAGAGGAGGATTTCTTTATACGGGAAAGATAAAAGCATTTGCCGACGGCGCAAGAGAAGGAGGACTTAAATTTTAATAATTATGGAAAAGGTACAAGAAAAAAAAGAAATACAAAAAAACGTAAGACCTAAAAATAAAAAAAAGAGGTCTCCAAGGCGTGGAGATAAACCGCGATCTGAATTTGACCAAAAAATAATCAGCATAAGAAGAGTAACAAGAGTTGTCGCAGGAGGAAGAAGGTTCAGTTTTTCTGTCGCGATCATTTCCGGCAATAAAAAAGGCTCTGTCGGTGTTGGTGTTGGTAAAGCCTCTGACACAGCGCTTGCTATTGAGAAAGCTACAAGAGACGCAAAAAAGAACATGATAAAAGTTCCGCTTGATAAAAACATGAGAATTGCCCACGACGTTGACGCAAAGTATAATTCGTCAGTAGTTCAGATCATTCCTTCTAAAGAGCGTGGTCTCGTTGCAGGATCTTCAGTGAGAAACGTGCTTGAACTTGCAGGTATAAAAGACGTGACAGCAAAAATGATCTCACGAAGCAAGAACAAATTAAATAATGCAAGAGCCGCTATAAAAGCGCTAAAACAACTTAGTTAAATAAAAACATGCAGCTTCATCAATTACAAAGAAATAGAAAAGCAAAAACCAAAAAACGCATTGGACGTGGAGGCTTGCGTGGCAAGACTTCTGGACGCGGACACAAGGGCCAAAAAGCAAGATCAGGACACAGCATTCGTCCTGAAATACGCGACGCTATAAAAAAGATTCCAAAGCAGAGAGGTTACAAATTTACGAACGTAAGTCCGAAGTCTGTGCCTGTTAATCTAGCATCTATAGAAAACGCATTTTCAGAAGGCAGTGAAGTATCTCCCAAGACTCTGATTGCAAGCGGCCTTGTAAACAGACGCAAAGGCAGAGTTCCGAAAATCAAAATCCTCGGAACCGGCAAACTCTCAAAGAAAGTGTCAGTCTCAGGGTGTGCAGTTTCAGAGAGCGCAAAAGGACAAATCGAAAAAGCAGGCGGCAAGATTAAATAATATTATGTTTTCAAATTTTTTAAGTAAATTAAGTTTAGTTTTCAAAGATGCCACACTTCGCAAAAGGATATTTTTTGTTCTGGCTGCGCTTGCGATGTTTCGGCTTCTTGCGACAATTCCGATCCCAGGGATTGACGCACTTGCTTTAGAGCAATTCTTCTCTAATAATCAATTCTTAGGGCTCCTTAATATTTTCTCAGGAGGCGGACTTTCAAACCTTTCAATCGTGATGCTTGGTGTCGCTCCTTATATTACTGCATCTATTATAATGCAGCTTTTGACGATAATGTCGCCTAAGCTCAAAGCGATATATCAAGAAGAAGGAGAAGCAGGTAGAAAGAAATTCAGCCAGTACTCAAGGCTTCTCACGATCCCGCTTGCATTTATGCAGGGGTTTAGCTTTTTAATACTTCTTACAAGACAGGGGATCGTGCCTGACTTAGGATTCTTCGGGCTTATTACCAATGTTCTTGTAATAGCTGCCGGCTCGATACTTCTGATGTGGATAGGTGAGCTCATCACCGAGTTTGGTATTGGAAACGGAGTATCACTCATAATTTTCGCCGGAATCGTCGCAAGTCTTCCGGGTACCATAAGCCAGCTTATCTTTACTTTTGATGTATCACAGATTCCTCTGTATCTCGGGTTTATCGCAGTCGGACTCTTCATTACGGCGGGAGTCGTGGTGGTTACAGAGGCCGAGCGGCCTATACCGATTACTTATGCCAAACGCGTGAGAGGGATGAAAGTTTACGGAGGTATTTCCACGTACCTGCCTCTTAGGGTTAATCAGGCTGGAGTTATCCCTATCATTTTTGCGCTTTCAATCCTTCTTTTTCCGCAGATGGTGTTTAACTTTTTGGCGAATGTTAACAGCGCTTTTATAGCATCGGCATCTAATTTTGTGCTGGGTATTTTAGCAAATGGTGCGGTCTATGCAGGAATTTATTTTGTTCTGGTATTTCTCTTTACATACTTTTATACTGCAGTTACTTTTGATCCGGATTCAATAGCGACGAACTTACAGAAAAGCGGAGCGTTTGTGCCGGGGGTACGGCCAGGCAGAACTACATCAGAGTATATTGGAAAAATTTTAACACGCATTACTTTGGTTGGAGCGCTTTTCTTGGGAGTTGTTGCGGTTATTCCCCTTGGGATGCAGGCGGTCACCGGCATTACAGCGCTTGCAATCGGCGGTACAGCACTCCTAATTGCAGTCTCAGTTGTCATAGACCTAATCCGAAAAATCGACGCCCAAATCTCAATGAGGGAGTATTAGAAGCTTGCTACTTTTTACTCAATGTTCCATACTTAAGTTATGGAACTTAAAACTTTTATATTCATCGGGTGCTCCGGTTGCGGAAAGGGCACGCAGGCGGAACTTATTCAGGAATATCTGAAAAAGGAATCTTCAGGGCAAGAACTTCTTTATGTGGAAGCAGGTGAGAGATTTCGTGAATTTTTAAAAAATGGCACTTATGCCAGTAAGCTCTCTAAAGATATTTATATGAACGGCGATCTACAGCCGGCGTTTCTCTCTATCTGGGTTTGGGCTGATCTTTTAATACATAGCTTGAAAGAAAAGATGCACTTGATACTCGACGGCTCTCCAAGGAAACTAAACGAAGCACATGTGATTCACGAAGCACTTCAATTTTACAAACGAGAAAATCCTTATGTTGTTTTTATAGATGTATCAAGAGACTGGGCAACCGAGAGACTTAGAGGCAGAAACAGAGAAGATGATAAAGACGATGATAACATAAAAAAACGCCTTGACTGGTTTGAGAAAGACGTAATGCCAGCTATTGAATTTTTCAGAGAAAACCCCTATTATAACTTCCTCGAGATAAACGGGCAGCAGTCAATAGAAGATGTTCACAAGGAAATAATAGAGAAATTTAAGTTTGACTTAAATTAATAATTTAAGTCAAACTTAAATAGCTGGGGAATAAGATGATTAAAACAAAAGAAGAAATAGAAATAATGCGCGAAGGCGGAAAGCGTCTCGCAGAAGTTTTAAGCAAAGTATCTGAAGTTGTAAGTCCAGGAGTAGATGTGAAAGAGCTGAATGATCTGGCAGAGAAACTAATAAGAGAAGGCGGGGACGAACCGTCGTTTTTAGGCTACACTCCAGCTGGCGCAAATCGTCCTTACCCGTCTACACTTTGTGCGTCTATAAACGATGAAGTTGTTCATGGCATTTGCGGTGAAGAAGAGAAAATTTTGAAAGAAGGAGATATAGTAGGACTTGATCTAGGATTAAAACACAAAGGACTTTTTGTTGATATGGCTGTTACTGCCCCGGTTGGAGAGATAAAAGAAGAAGATCAAAAGCTTATAAACATAACAAAAGAAGCGCTTCAAGTTGGAATAAAGAAAGCGCGCGCGGGAGGTACAGTTGGTGACATTGGACACGCCATAGAGCAGTTTGTCGGACCTCACGGTTATTCCATGCCCATTGAGCTCGGAGGACACGGAGTAGGCAAAAAGGTCTCAGAAAGCCCTTATGTGGCGAATTTCGGGCAAAAAGGAGAGGGAGAGAAGCTAAGTCCCGGAATGACACTTGCGATTGAACCCATGCTAAATAGGGGGGATTCACGAATAGTACTTAAAGATGATGGCTACACATATAAGACAGCAGACGGAAAAAACAGCGCACACTTTGAACACACGATTTTAATCACAGAAGGAGACGCTGAAGTGTTGACTAAAACTCAATAATGCGATACCAATATACAAATGCATACTAAATATACGAATGCATTAGTATTATTAGTATAAATTCGTATATTAGCATCGATACAATATGAAACATCATAAAGAAGAAAGGACTTTTGTAATCATAAAACCTGACGGAGTTCAGAGGTCTTTGATAGGGGAGGTCATAAGCAGGTACGAAAGGATAGGGCTTAAGCTCATTGGGCTCAAGATAGTTATTCCTGAAGCAGATATGATAGAAAAACATTATACGATTGACCCAGAGTGGATGAGAAAGACAGGAGAAAAAACAATTGCAAATTACAAAGAGAAGGGAATGAAGACTCCGTCTGAAGATCCGCTTGAGATAACGAGAGTAGTTTTGGATAATTTGAAAAGATATATGACGAGCGGGCCTGTCGTTATGATGGTATGGCAAGGTGCGCATGCTGTCGGTATTGTTAGGAAAATTACGGGAGCGACGGAGCCTTTGACGTCAGACGTCGGGACAATTCGCGGAGACTTTGTTCTAGATTCTTATGTAATGTCTGACACAGACGGAAGAGCTGTGAGAAATGTGCTTCATGCATCAGGTACTGTCGAAGAAGCAGAAAAAGAGATAAATCTTTGGTTTAGCAATAATGAATTAGTAAATTATCGTCTTGTACAGGAAGCAATACTTTATGATGTTGATTTAGATGGGATATTAGAATAAAAAAACATTACGATACAAATTTTTGGTGAAAACAATATTGCAAAAAATTTTAATGAGAGTATAATACAAGTAGGGTTATGTATTGACTTCATTACTGTTCACTAAGGGAAGTCCAGTTTGATGTATCTCAAAAGGATGCACATAGGACACCCACCTAAAATAGTGCAGCAGTACGTAACCCTAACTAAAACAACCTCCGCCTTTGGCGGAGGTTGTTTTAGTTTTATTTCTGATATAATAATCTGATGTTGAAACAACCACTTTTTTTAACAAGTTTTATATTGATTTCGATAATTGGAATATTGCACGTAAGCGCCACAGAATTTTATTTATATTGGAGTATTCCGTGGTTTGACAATCTTATGCATTTCTTAGGCGGCCTTTGGTTTGGTACCACATCTATCTGGTTTTTCTTTTTCTCAGGATATGCAGGAAAATTTACCCCTCAATTTTCAACTCGCAATATACTTACTGTCTCTATAGCATCGGTTATTGTTATAGGAGTACTTTGGGAGTTCTTTGAGATCGGTGTAGGATCGGTAACACTTACTGAGACGGATTATGCGATTGATACATCAGTTGATCTTCTAATGGACACACTTGGTGCAGTTGTTGCCTCTTTTTACGCAGTATGGAGATTTAAAAGTAATAGATAAATTTGATATAATATTTTTATATGGATGGAGAAGAAAAAGGAAAACACAAACACGCACACGACAAGCTAAAACTCTGTGTGTCCGGTGCTGCAGAGACTGGCCACTGCGGGCTTGATGCATTTGAAAAGGGTAAGGAGCTCGGCAGAGAAATAGTTCGTCAGGGAGCAATTCTCACAACTGGCGCTACAACAGGTTTTCCGTTTTGGGCGGCAACAGGCGCAAAAGAAGAAGACGGCATCTCAATCGGTTTTTCTCCTGCCTCCACAGAAGAAGAGCATTTGGAGTTCTACAGGCTCCCCCTTGATTATATGGATGTTATCATTTACACAGGGTTTGGATATTCAGGGAGGAATTTGATTTTAACTCGCTCTGCTGACGCAGTGTTCATCGGATGCGGGAGGATAGGCACGATCAATGAATTTACAGTTGCATATGAAGACGGCAAGCCCATCGGTATACTTGAGGGCGACTGGGAAACTGATGAAGTATTAAAGCATATAATTGAAGCGAGTAATCGTAAAAACGACAAAATCATATTTGATTCTGATCCTAAAAGACTCGTAGAAAAAGTGATTCAGAAAGTCCAAGAAGGCAAAGTAAGTCGTGGAAGAGTGTATAGGAACTAAAATGTTCGAGGTTGAACCTCGAACATTTTAGTTTAATTGCTTTAAGATTCTCTCAAAGCTTTCTGGATTGTTCTCTGCGATATCAGCAAGAACTTTTCTGTCAAGATCGATTTTATTTTTCTTTAGTTTATCTATAAATCTGCTGTATGAAAGGGGAGCTTCTTTGTTTGAGCGAGTAGCTGCGTTTATTTTAATGCTCCAGAGTCGTCTGAAGTCATTCTTCTTGTCCCTCCTGTGAGCAAATGAGTGAGTTCCCGCGTGCGCGATAGCTTCTTTTGCCTGTTTCTTTTTGGTGCTTCGGCCATGACGATAGCCTTTCGTTTTCTTAAGAACGTTCTTGCGACTTTTTGATTTTGTTGTTCCTCTTTTTACTCGCGCCATATTTATTTGCTTAATTGTCTGCTTTTAACTCTGTTTGTCATACCAAATGAGACGACTCTCCTTCTTTTCATTCTTCCCCGACTTGATTCTTTAGCATTAAAATGATTCTGACCAGGGACTCTTGCGAGCACCTTGCCTTTCTTGGTCGTTTTTAATCTTTTTGTAAATATTTTTTTTGTTTTCATTTTGCTTTTTCTATGACTATTGTAAGTCCTTTGGGGCTTTTTTTAACTGGTTCTGCCACTTTATATTCTTCTGTAACAAGTGCCAAGAATTTCTCAAGCCTCTCTTTTAGAAAATTAAATTCCATATACTTATATCTGCCGAAGAGGAAGAGATCAATCTTTACTCTGTGTCCCTCTTTAAGCCATTCGGAGACCCTTTTTGATTTGAGAGAAAGATCGTGCTCTCCTGTACCCATTTTTATCTGGATGTTTTTGGTCTCTGTGGTGTGAGATTTGGCCTTTATTTCCTTCTGTTTTTTCTTCTGCTCGTACTGAAATTTACCATAATCCATTATTTTTGCAACAGGAGGATTGGCTTTGGGTGATATTTCAATAAGGTCAAGACCTGCGGTTTCTGCGTGTTTTATTGCTTCGTCTTTTGAAATAACACCTAAATTAGCGCCATCGGCGCCCATAACTCTTAACTCTTTTGCCAGTATGCTTTTGTTTATTCTTACTCTATCTGTCAATGGAGAAATTATAGCATAAAGCGCAATAAAAGGCGAATACTACACTGAGTATTCGCCTTTTTTGGTTTTACAGCCTTCTGCAATCTTGGGGAAATCTTGCTCTACGTTCTCTATTATCTCGGAATCTTTTTCTTTTTCTATTGGTAAATTACAATATGGATTCTCACATCCACATACTTCTTGTTTTTCTTCAACCAACATATTATCCTCCATTCAGAATTAAAAAAATAAAAGAACTATTTGATATAAAATTATCACGAATTTTATATGTTAACAATCTATTGCTTGTGGAGACGGCGGGAGTTGAACCCGCGTCCAAAGAAAGAATCTAAATGAATCTACAAAACATAGTCAGCTTTGGTGTTTCAGTGAAGAAGCTTAAAAGCAGACAAAAAACTTTATCACTTATTCTCTTAATTTCAAAAACATACCGAGACATTTACATTTTCTAGTTTGAAGTTATTACACCTGAATCCACTTATCAAACATCAGTGAGTCAGACGCCGGCTTAGGCCGTAGCGAAAGCTGGAGCAAACGGTGACAAAATTGCACCCTTTACTTTAGAGATAGCGTTTGCACGTATCTTTTCCAAGTTTTTAAGGAAGGTCTTGGACTTCCGTTTTGCACATATAAATTTGCATTCCCTTGTCTAGGCCTGTCATCCCCCTAAAAAGAATCTCGGAGAGAGATGCTCTTTAGGGGAGTTATAATGCAATATTTCTTTTCAATGATCTTTTTAAATCTTTTTCGGTGTCTTTCTTTTTTATATTTTCTCTTTTGTCGTGTTTCTTTTTACCTTTCCCAACACCGATCTCTATCTTTATTTTCGAGCCCTTATTATACACTGAAATAGGTACTATTGTCAACCCCTTTTGTTTTTCATATCCCGAAAGTTTTAGGATTTCTTTTTTAGTAAGAAGAAGTTTTCGGTTGCGCGCTTGGTCATAACTTTGAGGAGTGTTCTTTGGCTGATACGGCGGAATAGTTGCACTCACCAAGAATGCTTCATCACCTCGGACTATCACGTGTGCTCCTTCAAGCGAGCCTTGCTTTGAACGTAGTGATTTGACTTCAAAACCAAAAAGCTCCACTCCTGCCTCGAATGTTTCTGTAATTTCATAATTAAATCGCGCCTTTTTGTTTTGAATTAGTGCCATATCTCTAACTTTATCCGAATTTGCCAAAAAGGGCAATATATTATATAATAACGCGAATTAATATTATTTAAAGATGTCGAAAAGCCAAAAACAAAGCCATAAAAAAGCTCCTAAAAAGGGCGGTAAAAAGGGACCTAAAGCACCCTTGGGCAAGTCTCTGTGGCAGAACATTCTCGTAACACTTCTTATATTTTTCATAATCATAGGAGCGTATTCTCTCATTGCCGAGAACGGCGCAAAGGAGGAGAAAATAGCGATCTCACAACTTGCTCTCCAGATAAATGAAGGTTCTGTCTCTGAGATCACGGTCAGAGGTGAGGAACTTGAGATTCTCTATGAAGACGGCATAGAGCAAAAATCCAAAAAAGAATCAGGAACCGCGCTTACTGATACACTTGTAAATTACGGTGTCTCACTTGAGGAGCTTAAAGATGTAAAGATAGAAATCAAAAATCCAAGCGGAATTCTCTTCTGGCTTTCAAACTTGGCACCGTTTCTTATCCCGCTTTTATTCATTGTATTTTTTATATGGTTTCTCTCACGGCAGGTTAAAGGCGCCGGCATGCAGGCGTTCTCCTTCGGGCAGTCTAAAGCAAGAATGATTGATCCAAAAGACAAAACACAGAGAGTAACATTTCATGATGTCGCAGGAGCAAAAGAAGCAAAAGAAGAACTTTTAGAGATTGTTGACTTTCTTAAAAATCCGAAGAAATTTTTGGAAATCGGCGCGCGCATCCCAAAAGGCATTGTACTTATGGGCGCGCCCGGTACTGGCAAGACCCTTCTTGCGCGCGCCGTTGCGGGCGAGGCGAGCGTGCCATTTTTCTCAATTTCAGGATCGGAG
>JBHHYD010000014.1:0-9070 GCA_046757385.1 Minisyncoccia bacterium
GAACTGTCGATTGTTATAAATTAAATAAGATATCACAAAATTCAAGATGTGTTCGGAAAGAAAAAGGGACTAAGAGAAGGCGACTATGTTTTTTCTTCAAAACAAGATGGAGAATTTAAGAATATCATATTTGGTACCGTTACCGGCGTTGAGGGTTCAAAAATTGGGGTCAATGGATTAATAATTAATGCAGTTGGTCTAAAAAACAAAATTTCACAAGGAAAAGCAGGTTCTCGTGCAATTGAAATATTACAAAATCCGACACCTGAAAACTGTATACACGCTTTTATCTATAGAGTTGAACATGAAAATTTTACAGATATTTTGGATTTGAACTCAGATCGTGTAGTTTAATGCCCTTTCTCGCAAGATTCGGTATGCCTTTCTGAATAATCTCAAGTGAAGCTGCCTGAAAAGATGAAAACATTGACCTCATAAATAAATCAGAATAGACATCCTTTTTATATACAATGGGAACGCGCGTACTATACAAGACTGTCGGAATATTGCCATCAGAGGAAATAGTAGCTAAAGCGGCGCCAACGCTTCCGCTTCCTACATCAAAAATAACAAAAGGAGATTGTTTCGTTTTAGACATATTCTAATTATATGGAAATGGAGAGTACTTAGCAACGGAATTATTCTAATACTGCTTTTATTCGGCGGACGCCGGCTGAGACGGATTCTTGTTTTTTGATTTTGAATACTCCTAGTTCTCGCGAGTTTTTAACATGAGGGCCTCCGCAAGGCTCCTCACTATAGTCGCCTATTTTATATATGATTCTCCCATCTGTCTCTTCACTTGTTACTTCTAGGGCTTCTTTTATTTTTTGATTAACTAAGTCTTCTACTTTCTGCCTCTCATCGTCAGAAAGCTTCTCTCCCCAAGAAAAATCAAATCGCAGCCGCTCTCCTGTAATATTACTTCCTTTTTGTGACACATCCTCACCAAGCACATCTTTAAGTGCTTGAAGCAATAAGTGCGTTGCAGTGTGATACTTAGTAGACTCTACGCTGTGATCTGCAAGCCCGCCTTTGAACTTCTGCTCTGCGCCTTTTCTTGAGAGCTCTTGGTGTTTTTTCATATTTTCTTTGAATCCTTTTTCGTCAACTGTAATGTTTTTCTCTAGAGCTAACTCTAGGGTTAATTCAAGAGGGAATCCATGAGTAGTGAAAAGCACAAATGCATCTTCTCCTGAGATATTTCCACTTCCAATTAATTTATCAAATTCTTTCAAGCCCTTCTCAAGTGTCTTTCTGAATTTTTCTTCTTCTTTGTTTATTTCTTCGTTTCCATTTGAAATATCACTTAGCTTAATACCGAGTTTGTCAGAATATCGCACTGCTCTTCTTATAAGCCGACGCAAGACGTACCCCTGCTCTGTGTTTGAAGGAGTGACTCCGTCTGTGATGATGTGCTCCCCCGCACGCAGATGGTCTGCTATTATCCTGAATGCCTTTTTATTTTCATTATATTTTTTCCCTGATTTTTCTTCTATCTTTTTAATGATTGAAAATATTGAATCAATTTTAAAAATATCATTATCATCATTCGTCGCCGCCGTGATCCTCTCAAGACCTCCTCCAAAATCAACATTCTTCGCTGGCAAGTGTCCGAAACTTCCGTCCTCCTGCTTTATATATTCCATAAAGACAGAATTGCCTATTTCAATAAACCTTCCGCATTCGCAGTTCGGATGGCAGGTCTCGCCAAATTTTTTGTCATGAATATCTTCTCCAAAATCATAAAACACTTCGCTGTCAGGGCCGCCCGGCTCGCCGGGCGGCATATGTTCTGGGGTACCAGAGCGACTCCACCAATTCTCTTCTGCACCATACTATGAAATCCTCTCATCACCACCTAGTAACTTCTTCCAGATATCAAAACTTTCTGTGTCTTTCGAGATTCCAGCTTTTTCGTCTCCTTCGAATACTGTTATGTATAATTTATTTGGATCAAGTTTAATTTCTTTAGTTAAAAATTCAAACAGCCACGGAATTTGCTCTTGCTTGAAATAGCCCGCCCGGCCAATATTGTCCGGTTCGGACGGGTCACCGAAAGAAAAATTCCCGAGCATTTCAAAATATGTTGTGTGCCTATTATCACCAACTTCTTCTATGTCTTCTGCCCTGAAACACTTTTGTGAATTGGCTAACCGAGCACCTTCAGGATGTTTCTCTCCAAGGAAATATGGGATCAAAGGCTGCATTCCAGAGCTTGTAAATAAAGTTGTAGAGTCGCTCTCGCCAGGCAAAAGAGATGCTGATTTAATCAAAGCATGCCCGCGCTTTTCAAAAAAGCGAATATATTTTTCTCTTACTTCATTTAATTTCATAAACTACTAACCCAAAAATGTACCGAAATACCCGTAAGTATATGACTGAACAAGATAGCCAGCAATCATAAGTATAATTCCAAACATTGCAATTATTTTCTCTCTTCCCATTGCCTTAAATACTCTTTTGTCAATCTTGTGTTCTCTAATAATATGCCTGTGTACATTCAGAACAGCGAGACCTATAAATACTTCGCCAATAATACTTGCCGTCATGCCTATATGTAATAAATCCATAGTAATTTTATTATACCACAAGTGATTTGGTAAAGCTTTTTTGTTTTTCTTTATTAAATGGGCCAATTAACGCAAGATTTGCCTTTTGTGTTTTGAATATATTTCCCGCGACTCTTTTGATATCGGCCGCTGTGACTGCTTGTATTTCTTTTGCTATCTCCTGCGGAGTTTTGAGCTTTTTCCCAAGCGCTTCTTCCAGTCCATAGAACTGTGCGCGGGCACTTGAGGTCTCAAGGCTTGCATATAGATTTCCTGTAAGATAATTTTTTACTTTCTTTAATTCTTTTTCGGAAACAAGAACATTTTTGAGTAATCGCACTTCATCTAAAATAGCATGAAGTATTTCAGAAACTCTTTTATTATCAACACCAGTATATATTGCTAAATATCCATGGTCAGTAAACACATCCAAGTCAGACTTTATATAATATCCAGCACCTAATTGATCGCGAATGCGGTGAAATAGTCTTGAACTCATCCCTGCGCCTAAAACTCCGGCAAGTACTGCAAGCGCTGTGTTATCTTTATGATTTGCACAGTGCGCTCTGAAACCTAAGATAAGATGCGTCTGGCTCGTCTTTTTGGTTTTAATAAGTACGTTGTTCTTTTTTTGCGTATCTTTAGTCTTTTTCTTTTTCGGTTGTTTTGATTTTGAAATATTTTTAAACTTATCTTTTACTTCATTTACAGCTTCTTTTTCATTTATCTTACCTGCAACCACTATAACTGTAGAAGAAGCAACATAATTTTTCTTTCTATAATCAACAAAATCTTTCCGTTTAATTTTCTTTATATTTTTACGATTTCCAATTATAGGCCATCCAGCTGACTGATTGCCGTATAAAACATCAGTGAATACATCCCACACCTCTCTTTGTGGATTATCTTCGTACATTTCTATTTCTCCAATAATCACTCCCCGTTCTTTTTCGATCTCCTCTTTAGGAAAAGTTGCATTCAGATAAATATCAGACACTACGTCCAGTGACTTTTTAAAATGCCGAGCTTCTGTTTGAGCATAGTATCCTGTATATTCGTGACTCGTGAAAGCGTTGTACTGCGCCCCAAGCCCGTCAAGCTCTTCCGAAACCCTCCTTGAGGATGGTCTTTTTTCTGTCCCTTTAAACATCATGTGTTCAAGGAAATGCGAAATGCCGTTTATGTTTTTTGTCTCGTGCTTTGAGCCGGTTTTGGTAAGCACCAACACAGTTGTAGTCAAACTCTTTGGCATAGGTACCAGTATGATCTTTAGCCCATTTGCAAGTGTCTTTGTCTTTTTCATAATAATTTTATAAATTCTTCTACAGTTAATTCTGCTTGTTTTATTATTGTCTTTAGTGTTTTTGGCGCAAGGTCTTTTTTACTATATGGAATTGTTATCCGTAAATGCTGTTTTACAGAATGGCGTAATTGTATATGACCTCCAGTTTGGTTATAAACATAAAAACCATCTCGTCTCAGAGCTTGTAATACTAAGGACGATGGTATTCTAGGAAGTTTTGGCACGATTTATTTTTAAATACTTACGGCTAATATTTCTTTTTTAATGATTTTTGATTTTGAAATACGCATTTTGTCCTTTAATATTGCCCCAAGATAACAACGAATGGCATCGCGCGCCATCGCGCGGGCTTCCCCAAGTGTATTTCCTTCTGTTACTAATCCTGGAAGTTTGGGCACTGTGATGGTGTACCCTTCGCCATTCGGGTCAAAGATTGTCTCATATTTAAATATTGTCTCTTTTCGCTTTTTCATAGGTGTAATATATCAATTTTACAAGCGAAAATCAACTTGGATTTGATAATTTATTTTATTCCGACGATTTTGTAATTCATCTTGCCGTTGGGGGTTGTGAATGTGAAAGTTTCGCCTTTTTTCTTTCCCATCATAGCCTCGCCAAGTGGAGAGAGGTGTGATATCTTCCTCTCCTGCATGTTAGCTTCTTCTGATCCTACGATACTGTACTGCCTGATATCTTTCTCGCCTTCTTTCTGGATATCTACCTCAGAGCCCAAGCTTACTGAGTCGTTCTTCTTGTGATCAACGATTTTGGCTGATTTTAGAATTGAATCGAGCTTGTTTATTCTATCTTCTGTTGCAGCCTGGAGCTCGCGAGCTTCGTGGTACTCAGCATTCTCGGAGATGTCGCCAAGTGAGCGAGCGTACTCCAAATTCTCGGCAATCTCCTTCCTGCGAGTTGTCTTAAGAAAATCAAGCTCCTCCTGAAGCTCGTCAAATTTCTCTTTAGTCAAGAATTCGTTTTGGTCAGTCATAATAATTTGCTTTTTCGTAAATTGTTGATATTTAGTATATGTAAATAGAATAAAAAGTCAACAGTTTGTTCGCGGAAGAAGGTCTTTCCTCGCGGAACGAAGTGAAGAGAGGTGAGACCTTGGGGAGCGAAACAAATTGCTTCGGTTAACCGAAGCAATGGACAACTATTCCAGTATACTGGAATAGTTGTATCGTATGATTTTATTTCGGTTAATCGAAATAGTTTATTAACAAGATTTATTATAAAACAATATAAAACAAAAAGAACCCCTTTCACAAGAGATTCTTTTTGCGTCACCCGACTTTTAGCCCGTAATGTACGAACTAGCCAGTGTTGCCACTAATATATCAAATTGATACCGTCTGTCAAGTAAATTTTGTGGATAAAAACTACTCCAAATACTCCGGAGTGTTAATCGCCATCCATTCTAAAAGCTCTCTCATCACGAAAAGCGCGCCGATTTGGTTTTCCTGTCTTCCTTTCTCCATTATAACAGCAAAGGCATATTTTGGATTATCATACGGGAAGAATCCTATAACGAGAGAATTAACAAATTGCTTTGTAGTCCCGAGCTGCGCTGTTCCAGTCTTAGCGGCAACTTTAACCTGCGGTATATGTAGCCCCTTTCCAGTCCCATCTGTCACAGCTTGACGCATACCTTCTCTTACGACAGCGAAGTGTTTCTTGCGAATAGATACTCTTTTTGAATCCGGGCTGCTGCTTTTTAAAAGTGTCGGCGTCAGAAGCTTCCCGTCATTTGCAATTGCGGCAACTGCACGTACCGCTTGAAGAGGTGTAACTTGGAATCCATACTGCCCGATAGAAGTATGGTAAGTGTCTCCTATCCTCCATATATCGCCATCAAAATTTTCCGCTTTCCATTTTGGATTTGGAATAACTCCTTCTTCTTCAGACAAAGTGTACTTCGGATAAATGTCAGTCTTCTTGCCAAAGCCGAACATTCTCATATACTTTTCAATATTTTTAATTCCCAAACCTCTCTGGTCTTCGTATCCTCCCCCAATTTCATAAAAGTACACATTAGAAGAAACTGCGATCGCCTCCCTCATATCAACAAGCCCGTGCGCTTTCCAGTCCACAAATACTGATTCCTTGTCTTCAAAATATGGATTCGGTATTGATATAGAGCCAGTACTCAAAATCTCTGTTTCAGGGGCAATGAGCTTCTCATTGAGTGCTGCAAGCGCCATATAAAGCTTCACAGTAGAGCCCGGAGTGTAAAGCCCTGAGACCACTCTGTTCAAGAACGGCTTGTTCTTGTTGTTCATATAGAGGCTTATCTTCTCAGCAGGGGCGCCGTCAGAGAGGACTTGTGAGTCGTACTCAGGGTAACTTGCCATGGACAAAATCTCTCCTGTGTTAATGTTAATTATCACACCTGCACCGCCCATAAACGGGGCTTCAAGCGCAAGCGCTTGAATAAACTCATAGAGCTTACTCTGGACTTGAGCGTCAATCGAGAGTGTTATATTTTTTCCATTTTCTGGCGGCAAAGTGGTGCTCTCAGATTGCACTTGCATAAGAGCGTCTGTCTCTATGATTTTAAGTCCTGATTCCCCTTTTA
Organism: Minisyncoccia bacterium; assembly: GCA_046757385.1. Taxonomy (GTDB): domain Bacteria; phylum Patescibacteriota; class Minisyncoccia; order Phycocordibacterales; family UBA2163; genus UBA2163. The sequence goes on from JBHHYD010000014.1 coordinate 6,434, forward strand.
AAACTTCATCATACACTTTCTCTACTCCGGCTTCTGCGACAAACTCTTCTCTGTAATAAACTCCCTGACTGTCTTTGAGCGGGTACCCGACATACCCCAGCGTGTGTGAGAGTCCCGGCACGCTGATGTATTCTCTGCGAGAAAAATCGTCTTTATCATTTTTTACATTCCATACAAGCTCCGTGTTGTTCCTGTCATAGATAACACCCCTGTCGGCAAAAATAATAGAATTCTGGAGCCTGTTGTTCTCGCTTATAGATGCATATGACTCGCCTTCTTTTATCTGCAGATTCCAGATTTTCCAGCCGAATATAATTCCTATAATTAAAAATGATACTGCAACAACCATTATCGCTCCTTTTGATATTGGTCTTTCTATACGCCCTTCAAATTGATCTATATTGAATTCAGGTAAATTGTGAGAGTCAATAAAAATCTCATCGGGCTCTATCTCACGATTTTTATATACTTTCTTTTTTAATATTTTTTTTACTTTTCTAAACATTGTAGATTATGAGTCTCTTCTTTAAAAAGAATGCTCCGACAAAAAACAAAAAGAAAATTATTGTAAAAAGAAATTCTATATTGAAAAAATCAGGGATCTGTGTACTGTATAAGAAATCTCCAAGCAAACCCCAAAGCAAAACTTCATATGCATTAAAGAAAAATAAAAATGCAATTGCGACGATTACGGTAATCCACCACGGCAAAAACAGTAAACTCCCGAACATCAAAACATTAAAAATAATCCTTAGATACAACATATTAAAATCAATCACCAGTTAACACCTGCACCCACTTTATATCATTCAAATTAATCGGATTTTTGAAGAGTACCGTGAGGAACGGATCAGAGGGGTCTGCATCAATCTCTTCAACTACTGCAAATACTCTGGTGCTTATGTTTGGCATTACGACCATATCACCCTCTTCGATGCCAATACCTCTTGGAAGCTCCGCTATGAAGTTACCCCCGCCCACACCTTCTGCACTTGCTGACACACCATCCAAGCCCACCCTGACTTGCGTTATCTCTCCTGGAGATGAGAAAAGCTTTACAAGCGACGTGTTTTTATAGACTTCGTTAATTCTGCCTATAAATATATCTCCACTTACAAATACATAATCACCCTCACTAACATCTGACTCTGCTCCAACATCTATGACCAACGTGTCATACAAAGATGCAGACGGCCTGACAAGGACTACCCCCAGAATAGAGTTATCAGTGCTTGAAATCTGTCTGTCAAACAATTCTTTAAGACGAATATTCTCTTCTTTAAATAAATCCAGACTTAGCAATTTGAGGTTGTTCAACTCTATCTCTGCTTTGAGGTTGTTGTTTTCTTCAATAAGAGACCTTTTTGAACGAAGAAGCTCGGCTGAGTTTGCCACTTTTGAGACTGTAAAGTTTTTGGATTTCCAAAACGGAGCAGCTACAAAATTAGACACGCCAGATAAAGAATTCGGAAATATTATCTGCACAAGAGCAAGTATAAGAACAACAAGTAAAACGCCTAAAAATACTTTAGTGAATAATCTATTGCCTGCCTGCGCAGACAGGCCTCTTTCTTTATGATGTAGGGGATAATTGTTCATCGTCACTTTCTATAAGGATCTCCTCAAACGCGTCGATGTCCTCTAGTATTATGCCTGTACCGCGAACAACCGCGCTTAACGGATCATCGGCGACGTACACAGGAAGTTTGAGAGTGTCGTGCAAGAGCTCGGGCATCCCGTTTATAAGAGCTCCTCCTCCGACTACATACGCGCCTCTTTGCATTACATCGGAGAGCACTTCAGGGGGTGTTGTCTCAAGCACTTCTCTTGTCGCATCAATGATATGATCAACTGAGTTTGAAATCGCTTCTCTTATGTCAGAATCAGTGATAACAACTTCTCTTGGCAGTCCGGTTACCAAGTCTCTTCCCCTCACTACTGACTCAATAGGCAGCTCCCCTTGAAGCACTGCGCAAGCAGAGATCTTAAGGTCCTCCGCTGTCTTCTCGCCTATTAGGATCTTGAACTCGCCTCTTATATAAGAGATTATGTCGGAGTTAAATTTGTCCCCTGCTATGCGTACATTTTTGGAGCGCACGATGCCGTTTAGTGCTACAACCGCGATGTCAGACGTGCCGCCGCCTATGTCAATTATCATATTGCCGATTGGATCCTTTACTGGAAGCCGAATGCCGATGGTCGCTGCCATCGGCTCTTCTACTATGTGCACTTCGCGCGCGCCGGCATTCTTCGCAGCGTCGCGGACGGCGCGCGTCTCCACACTCGTGATCCCAGACGGCACACCTATCACAACCCTCGGCCTGAGCGCTTTCTTCAAATGAGTTTGCGCTTTGTTGATGAGATAACTAAGCATTTCTTCCGTAACTTCAAAGTCAGATATCACGCCGTCAACCAAAGGACGCACCGCAGTGATGTGCCCCGGAGTCCTTCCGAGCATTTGCTTCGCCTGATTGCCCACGGCAACTACACGCCCCGTCTTTTGGTTGACGGCAACTACCGACGGCTCGTTTATAACAATTCCTCGTCCTCTTAAATATACAAGTGTGTTTGCTGTTCCTAAGTCAATTCCTATATCGTTTGAGAAAAGTCTATAAAATTTATCAAAATATCGTTTTA
>JBHHYD010000015.1:0-8835 GCA_046757385.1 Minisyncoccia bacterium
ATCGCTTCGCGATTGATGCTCGAAACAAGTTCGAGCGAAGGATATTAAAACAGCATAATTTGATTTTCTCCATAAAAACTGTATTATACAGGCAGTTTTTAATTGTTTTTTATAATTTTATATAGGAGGAAGATATGAAGGTTCTTATCGTTGATCCCGGTGGCAGAGGGCACGCTCTTGCTTGGAAAATCGCACAGTCTCCACTTCTTACTAAATTATTCATAGCACCAGGGAGTACTGGCACTGGATGTATAGCCGAAAATGTAGGGATTGAAATCACTGACATAGAAGGCTTATTGAAATTTGCTATAAAAGAAAAAATTGATCTTACAATCGTTGGCTCTGAAGAATCACTTGAACAAGGCATCGTTGATATCTTTCAAAAAGAAGGTCTAAAGATCTTTGGTCCCACCAAGGAAGCAGCAAAAATCGAATGGTCTAAGTCATTTGCAAAGAGAATGATGTTTGCGAAAAGTATTATAACTCCAGGATATCTTGCATTTAATGACTATGGGAAAGCATTAGAGCATATGAATGGATTAGTTGATAGTTTTGTTATAAAAGCAAATGGACTTGCAAAAGGTAAGGGCGTACATATATGTAAAACTAAAAAGGAAGGAAAAGAAGCTTTGTATGACATCATGATTAATAAAATCCATGGATGCGCAGGAGATAGGGTTGTGATAGAAGATTATATTGAAGGTGAAGAATTATCAATTCATTTATTGCATGACATTGAAGGTACTTCAATACTATTTCCATCTTCTAAAGATTACAAGAATTTTAAGGATGAAAATACGGGAGGAATGGGAGGATATGCGCCCGCACATCCTACAAGCAGGAATTTTCTTAATGAGGTATATATATCTGCCGTTAGACCAGCGCTTGAGTATTTGTCTATAAATCGCCAAACGCCTTTCAGCGGATGTCTTTACCCTGGTATTATATTAACTCCTCGAGGATTGAGGGTCTTAGAATATAATGTACGATTTGGAGATCCTGAAGCTCTACTTTACATGACTCTTCTTAAGAGTGATGTACTTGAATTATTACTTGCATGTGTAGAAGGAAGATTATCGGAAGTTAAAATAGAATGGCATGACGGATATGCAGTATGTGTTGTCCTTGCATCAGATGGATATCCTGGAAAATATGAAATCGGATTTCCGATAACTGGAATTGACAAAGCAAGTCTCGTACCGGGTGTGACTGTATTTCATGCAGGCACAAAACATAAAGGTGATCATATCGTTACTGATGGTGGAAGGGTTCTAAATATTGTTGCATATGATAATACCCTTGAAAATGCAAGGAAAAATGTATATGAAGCAGTTAAGCGCATTCGTTTTAAAGGGATGTGCTTCAAAGATGATATTGGTTTAGTATCAACTTATCAAGAGGTTTGAATTTATTTTCAAACCTCTTTTTTTCTGCTAAAATTAAAATATGAACGACAGGCAAATGAAAGAGCTTTTGGAGCTCACAAAGGACAACAACAAAATGCTTCGCAAAATACGCAGGCATGAGATATTCGGCAATGTGACACGTATGATCTACTGGGCGGTGATTTTAGGTGTGCCGGTTTTTGTTTACTATTATTTTATACAACCGCAGCTGGGAAATATTATAGATACATATGATACGGTAAAAAGCGGCGCAGAAAGTGTCCAAAACCTAGGCAATCAAGCAGAGGGGCTTGGCGGTTTGTTTGAGCAATTTGGGATTGGACGATAGAAAAAATTTACAGTTGTGCTCGGGGTCGGACTCGAACCGACGCTCCTCTCGGCTTCAGCGAGATGCTTTACCAACTAAGCTACCCGAGCTATGAGAGTATAATAGCAGATTATATCTGCTTTTTCATCCCCTCGATCCATCCCATAATACGATGAAATTTATCTGTTTGGGCTATTTCAATTTGGAGTGTCCCGTATTGTAATCGGTTATAAGACCTTTTTCTCTTACTCGCAACGCTTGCAAGATATGTTGCTTTTCTAAATACACCTTTAGGTAAACCAGACGTGCGCATCCAATATCGTAATGCATCTTTTTCATTTATGTGATTATATAACCGCATTGTAGCTTTTATATCTTTATTTGGAATTCCCAGTACTTTATTTGCAAATTCAATAAAAATTCTTATCATATTTTCATCGGAATTTACAAAGCTAACAGTATGCCATGTTCTTTCTATCCCGTTTCTTACAACAAGTTTTTTATATCCTTCCCCCCAATAAAGCGCTGTACCTATAAGAAGAAGTTCTCGTTTTGTCAATTTTCCTATTTCTGCACTCGCCTCTTTTTGTGTCTTTGCGGCACGCTGACGAGCCATATGCGTCTGCATTTTATTTCTTTTTATAAGTCCATTTAATAAACCACGATGTACTCTACTTTGGATTCGTTTCTGTGCTTCCTCGGATAAAACCATGCCAGAGAACCAATCGGATAGGGTAGACTTAGGCACTCCAAGTAGTCTGTTTATTTCGTTATAACTCCGCCCTTTTTTACGAAGTAAAAACGCCTTTTCTCGAACCTCTTTCATAACTCTATTGTAGCACAGTAGTTCGATTTATAACCTATATAACATGTGGACAGTTCGAACCTGCCCCCGAGCACAAAAAAACACGGCTCATACGTACGTATGAGCCGTGTTTTTAGGTCTTTTACCCAGTTTTGATTTTTAGCTTAGTCTGCTTTTCCTTGTTTATTTTTGGAAGTGTAAGAGTCAGAAGGCCGTGCTTTTCATTTGCAGCTGCTTCATCAACTTCAATCTCTTGCGGGAGAAGTATTGTTCTTGAGAATGACCCCCAATAGAGCTCTTTATAAAAATAATTATCTTCTGTAATCTCACTCAACTCCTCACGACTTCCTTTTATCGTGACCATGTCGCGTGTTATAGAGACGTCCAGATTCTCCGGCTTCACTCCGGCAACGAGCGCTTTTATGATTATCTCGTTTGGATTTTGATACACATCAACGGTAAGCTGTCCTTCGTTTCCTTCCTCCTCCATCCAGTCGCCATCTCCTTCAAGTGCAGACGGGGCGCTTTCAATCTCAACAGATTCTTCTGCTTCATAATCGTCAACGTTGACTGTGCCTGTAAGTTTTTCAAAAAATGATGGTTTCTTTGGCATAATGATTTCTTTTTACGATAATTTATTTGGATTTCTGATGCGTTTGATTTTCTCAAAAAGAAGAATCAAAATTATTATTCCAATCCAGACAAAAAAGAATACTGTAAGCATCTGACTTCCACTTTCTTTCATTATAAAGAAGTTAAATAAAGTGTGCAATACTATCGCGAGGATAAGTCCGAAAAACGCATATGTTTTTTTCAGTGTCTTGCGACGGTAAAAAGACAAAGCTATCATCACTCCAATCGCGGCAGATGAAAGGGTATGAAGAAGCGTCGCACCCAAGAATCTCAAATTGCCGTTTATAATAGTGTTTACAAAGTCACCTTCTACAAGAGGATTTAGAAGGAATAGTGTGTTTTCAAGTGCGGCAAATCCAAGCGCTACAGTTATCATATAAATCACCGCATCAACAGGCTCATCAACAATATTCTTCTTTCGTAATATAAAGTATGCACCCCCGTATTTAAATATTTCTTCGGTCGCTGCCCAAAGTATTATTACAAGTGTTCCAGAAAAACGCATATCAAAGAGTTTCTCAAATGGAAGCACCAATGGAACAGCTATCATTCCCGCAACAAATGCAAGTATTATAAAACCTCGTGGTTCTGGTCTCTTTTTATCTTGCTTTAACCAGAACCATAGCCAAAGGAGTGCAGGGAATATCCCGCCTGATAGTGCAAAAAATAATGTCTGAAAGGAAATCATATTCGAATTAAACTATTGTGGCCATTTAGCTACTATTAACATTTTACTATCTTTCTCGGGTAAATGCTGCCAGATTTCTTCTGTAACAAACGGAGCAAACGGATGAAGAAGCTTAAGGATTGTAGTCAATGTTTCGTACAGAGTCCACTTTGCAGAGAGCTTATCTTTCTCACTTCCATTTTCAAGGATTGGCTTTACTTCTTCAATGTACTTGTCTGCAAAGTGATGCCACACAAAGTGGTACGCTTCATCTGCCGCAAAATCAGGTCGGTACCCTTCAATGTTATCGGAAATAGTTTTTGTTATGTTCTCTAAGCTTTTCATCCATTCTTTATCTTGCGAACTTAGCTCCGGTTTTTCCCCCATGTTTTCCTCATCTATATTTGAAAGCACGAAGCGTGTGATGTTCCAGATTTTGTTCGCAAAATTTTTGTAACCTCTTATTTTATCTTCCGACAGGCTGATGTCGTTTCCGGGCGGCGCGCCTACGATAAGAGAAAGGCGCGCCGCGTCCGCCCCGTACTTTTCTGTCATTTCAAGCGGATCAATAATGTCTCCGCTGCTCTTGCTCATCTTCTTTCCTTTTTTGTTGAGAACTATTCCGTGCAAGTACACTTTCTCAAACGGAATATCGCCAAGCAGATATCCTGACATCAGTATCATCCTTGCAACCCAGAAAAACAATATGTCCGGTCCGGTCTCAAGTACGCTTGTCGGATGAAAGTTTTTCATATCTTCAGTTTCTTCGGGCCACCCTAAAGTAGAAAAAGTCCAAAGGCCGGAGGAGAACCAAGTGTCAAGAGTATCAGGGTCCTGCTCCCAGCTATCATCAGGTACTTTTTCTGGCGACACAAGAAACTCTTCTTTTCCAGGATTAGTAATATTGCCAGTTTGTTTTTTACGCCATACGGGGATCCTATGCCCATACCAGATCTGCCTGCTTATGTTCCAGTCACGAAGCTTATCTATCCAGTGGAAGTAAGTTTTATCAAATCTTTTCGGAATAATTTCAATCTGTCCGCTTTCAACGGTTTTTCTCATTATCTCTTTCAGGCTCGTCTCACTACTGCTTTTGATGCCTTTTATTTTTGAATTTGGGAGCTTGAATTTCTTGTTTACATCTACAAACCACTGCTCTTTTATCTGTGGTTCTATGACACCGCCACCGCGATAATTTGTAGCCAAGTTAAGCACATAGTCTTCATCTACTTTTGTTACCAATCCTTTTTCTTTGAGTTTTTCCACTATCATGGGCCTAGCCTTTTTAATATGAATTCCCGCAAACTCTTCAGCAATCGGCAAGAGCTTGCCATTAAAATCAATTATCTGCTCTGTATCCAAGTTGTGTCTCTCTGCAATCTCAAAGTCTGTTGCATCATGCCATGGGGTGATAGTCATAACTCCTGTACCGAACTCCATATCAACTACTTCGTCTTTCACAACAGTTGCGGTTATTGGGCCGTTTATCCACTCTAGATCTATTTTTTGCCCATGTTCGTATTTGCTGTAGCGTTTATCATCTGGATGCATCACCACATACTTGTCTCCGAATTTTGTTTCGGGGCGCGCTGTCCCTATTTCAAACGGTCCATACTTCAGATAATAAAACGGCGACTTTTCCTCCTTGCGCTCTATTTCATCGTCAGAAACATTTGACTGCATTTTAGGGTCCCAGTTTACGATTCTATTTCCGCGATAAATAAGTCCGTCGTCGTGCATTTTCTTAAACGCTGTTCTAACTGCCAGACTTCTTTTCTCATCCAAAGTAAACGCTTCACGAGTCCAGTCCACAGATGCTCCCATCTTTTTAATCTGCTTTACGATAGTGTCGTGGCTTTCATTTGCAAATTTTTCAACTCTATTTAAAAATTCCTCGCGCCCAAGATCATGCCGGGTTTTCTTTTCTTTTTTATATAATATCTCTTCTACTTTTGACTGCGTTGCTATAGCCGCGTGGTCAGTACCCGGGAGCCAGAGTGTCTTTTTGCCTTTCATCCTGTTGTAGCGCACGAGAATATCTTCAATCGCGAGCATTGCCGCATGCCCCATATGTAGAGTCCCGGTCACATTTGGAGGAGGGAGGGAGATTGAGAAAGTCTCGCTGGATTTGGCTTTCTCTGGCCGAAAAAAACCACCCTCTTCCCAGAGCTTGTAGATTTTGTCCTCTGTTTCTTGAGGATTATAGGGTTTCAGAAATTTATCATCCATATCTAAGATACCTCTCATAATACCAAAATATCCACAGTTTTGCACAGCGTACTACTTGGTAACCCCGCCACCAAGTGCTAATATTTTCTTATGGCTATGAGAAAAGTAAAATTTGTAGAAGGAGAATTTTATCACATCTTCAATAGGGGAGTAGATAAAAAAACAATTTTTCCTAAACAGAATGATTTGAACAGGTTTTTTCAAAGCATGGAAGAGTTTAATGTTTTGGATCCAATAGGAAGTATTTACGAAAATTCATTTAATAAGAAAAATAAAAAACTTGGTAACCCCGCCACCAAGTCAAAACAGAGACTTGTCAATTTTATATGTTACTGCCTTAATCCAAATCATTATCATTTTATATTGGAACCGTTAGTTGAAAACGGAATTGAAAAATTTATACAAAAATTAGGTACTGGCTTTACAAGACATTTCAATGAGAAATATAAACGCAACGGAGTTCTTTTTCAAGGACCATTTAAGGCAGTACACATCAGTTCAAATGAACAATTGTTGCATACAAGCGTCTATGTTAATTTAAACGACAAAGTTCACCAACTTGGTGGCGGGGTTACTAAGTTTTGGAAATCAAGCTGGAGAGAGTATGTTGACGAGAATATTAAAAATTCATTTTGTACAAAAGATATTGTTTTAAAACAATTTAAGAATAAAATAGATTACAAAAAATTTGCAAAAGAATTATTAGGGAGTATTTTAGAAAAAAGAGACATAGACGAGAAAGATGAAAAAGAGTTATTTCTTGAATAACTTGGTGGCGGGGTTACCAAGTCTAAGTAGAATATCCACAGTTTGACAGCTTCTCGCAATAGTATATATTGAGGGCAGATATTTATAGTTCTATTACAATCTATAAAGAAAGGGGAGAAAATGGAGATACTTTTAGTTCGTGAAAGTGAGGCAAATACATCAAAGATTGCAAGATTTTTAAAGAAAAGGCATGTAAGAAAAATCTTTCCAAGGAATATTTTTATTCATTCAACGATGGAAAAAGACGTGTCTAAAGTGGCATATATTATAAGAGATGTTATCGAAAATAAAATAGTTCATGAATATGAATATTTGGTTGATAAAATAGATGTTTTTTTTAAAAAAGATAATGTAGAAGAAAGAGATATCCTTGTTACAGACTTGGATGAAATCAAAAAGATTTTGAAATTTGTGAAAAATAAATACGGAATCAATTTTGATCGTCGTAAAAAGATAGAAAAAGGATCAATCATCTCAGTTCCGATAAACAATGGAAACAAAGTAGCAGAGAAAATATTTACTCTATAATCCCCAATAAAAAAAGCGCTGAAATTCTCATTCCAGCGCTTTTTGTCTACTCAGTATCACCTGCCTTTCTATTCCTGACAGATAACCACTCCACTCACTATGTTCTCTTTCTTCTGCCATAGCTGCATTAACAAAATGACGGATACTTGTATCGGCACATAACTTCTTTGAATCCTCTATATTGGTTTTGATTCACACACCCACTTTATGCGGCTGTGACGCGCTGATTTCCTGTGCGCCAAGGCTTTCTTTAAAAAGCACCTCTTCAAACTGAACTCTACAACACTGCGCGCGTTTGCAGTCACCTCTACATCTATCATACATTTTTTCAATACCGGGTAGTTTATCAAGCCCTCCAAGAAAGTAACTAAGGATTATTGTTGACATATCCACACTCTCTTCAAGTGGTATTGAAAACACACACACCGTTTTTTTGTCAATACAAATAAGGAAGTTGCAAATATCCTTACTGTCTGTAGCAAGACAAAAAACATCAACCCTGTTAAATCTGCTGTGTTTTTCTAAAGCAAGAGCAAAAGAGAAATCCTTCTCGTCCTCTTTCTTTTTCAACAGGGTCCCTAATCGTTTATATGCTTCGCAATCTCCCACAATTTCTATTACAGGTAAATTGCATCGAAACTCACTAATAAGCATTTTATCCTCCTCTTCTTATCGGTTAGAAATTATAATCACATAAATTCATTACCGTTCCGATAGTACTTCTCAAACCTTCTCCTTTCTTTGTACAGAGCTATAAATATTCTATGTATAGATTACCACACATCGTGGGTGATGTCAAGGGTCTTAAAAAACAATATATCGCGCCTGTTGACACACGATTTCCATGTATTAGAGTATAATAAGATAAAGTTTTTGACAAGTACTTTATACACTTATAGCAATAATGATTTTTTGGGAGGTTTAAAATGAGAAAATGCAATATTTTTTTCGCATTATTCATGCTTTTACTTTTTATTCTAGTACTAAGTGTGTCACCGAAACTTCGTAGAGATTTCAATTAGTTTGTCTCAATCTATAAAGAAAGGTTCCCATCTGCTTTTAGTTCTATGTTCTGCTCTTTACTCTGTGTGAATCTAAAATATCCAGCGACTGCTATCATTATTGCATTGTCTGTCGCAAGTTCTCTAGACGGCACATGAAGCTCTAGATTTTCAAATTCATTTTTAAGCATTTCTTCAAATGCTTTTTTTATTTTCTTATTTGCAGAAACTCCTCCGCCTATTACAAGCGTCTTTGCGCCATGCTCTTTAAGAGCTTTTTTTGTTTTGGAAAGCAAGACTTCTATAACCGCGTCTTCAAACTCTTTGGCAACTTTTTGTTTTATCTCATCTGTTAGGTTTGGGATTTTCTTAAGTGTATAGAGCACTGCAGTTTTGAGTCCGGAGAATGAAAAGTCGCATGTATCGGAGTGAAGCATAGGGCGGGGGAATTTAAAATCTTCTTTACCAGACGTGCGACGTCTGAACTCAGA
>JBHHYD010000016.1:0-8724 GCA_046757385.1 Minisyncoccia bacterium
GGAGCGATGATATAATATAGATATGAATTTAAAAATAAACAAAAAAATAATTTTCATTTTTCTTGTAGTTATAATATTTGCAATGAATTTTGTTAATGTAGTAACTGTAAATGCCCAGGAAGAAACAGCTAAAGAAAAAGCTCAAAAACTTTACGAAGCTATGGATGGTGATGGAACATTTACACTGGGGGGTTTAGAACTATGGAGCTTTGGTCTTGATAGTTTAGGGACAGATGAAAATACTATTTTTTCTGTTTTAGAGAGTACACAAACACAAGAGGAGAAAAATTTAATTTCCAAAGAATATAAAACGATTTCTGGAAGAAGGCTTGTGGATGATTTAAAAGGTGAACTAAACGATTCTGATTATACGAGAGCTTTGGGCAGCTTAATAGAAGGCAGTATATATGATTATAGCCAAGAAGAAATTGATACTGCTAAGAGTATAGGAAATACAAATATTGTTGATAGTGCTGAAAGGACTGAAAGTGCAAAAAAGCGAGGTGAAGAAGTTATAATAAAACAGCAACAAGGTGAAAGTATAGAAACCGATGCAGAAAGAAGAATAGAAGAAAGTCGAATAAGAGACGTACAAAAACAATCAGTTAAAGTTTTTCAAGAAAACACTGCAGAACAAAAAAAACCAACAGAGTTTGTGCCACTTGAGCCGATACCAGGAGTTATTGATGCAGAAACTGCAAAAGATCCATCAAAGTTTTTTAACGGTCTGTTTACATTTGGTATTGCTATCGCAGGGTTTCTGGCAGTTGTTATGATTGCAGTTGGAGGAATTCAATATATGAGCACAGATGCTGTAAGCGGAAAGGGAGAGGGAAGGGAGAGAATCACATACGCGCTAATGGGGTTACTTCTCATATTGTTTTCATGGATTCTTTTGAAAACGATAAATCCGGATATTCTTAATTTTGGCACAGACGCTTTATTTAATAATTAAATATGACAAAAAAGATTCTTATAATTATAGCTGTAGTACTCATTGTTTTGGTCATAGGGCTTTTCATCTGGGCTCTTTTGATTTCACGTGAGAGCGGGGGTGAAGTTACGGTACAAGAATCATTCAGAGAGCTCGTATCTTTTGGAGAAAGCAATGACTTTTTTTCACGGAGAGGAACTGATGAATTTGACACAAATTTATCCGGTAGTGATATTTTAGATGATAATGCTGCACTTTCACGCTTAAGACAGATCTCCAATTTCCCTGTTGCGGGAGCGTCATTTTTAGAAAATGAAAATGGGGAAACATCAATCAGATTTATTGCACGAGAGAACGGGCATATTTTTGAAGTTGGAACAAATTCTACAACTCAAGAAAGGATTTCAAATACAACAATACTGCGAATTTGGGACACCAAGTGGCTTTCAGGAGGAGGTGCGTTTGTTGCAAGATTCTTAGATGAAGAAAGTTCTGAAATAGAAACTTTCTATGCTGAAATAAAGGAAAGTGAGACAGGAGGCGAGGGAGAAGTTGACGGAGCGTTCTTACCCAAGAATATAGAAGAACTTACGCTTTCGGATAATGATAAGATATTTTACTTAACTTCAAGCGGTGATGGTTCTGTCGGTATAATCGCAGATGCAGACGGAGACGGGAAGGCTCAAATTTTTGACTCACCTCTGTCAGAGTGGAATATAAAGTGGCGTGACGGAAATAAGATAGCGCTAACCACAAAACCGTCTTCTGATATTCCGGGGTATCTTTATTTTCTTGACAGCAAGACAGAGAAACTTGAAAAGATACTATCAGGAATTAAAGGATTTACAACTTTAGTAAACAAAGATACAACGCATGTCCTGTTTACTAAAAATGAAGGAAATAGACTGTTGTTGAGCGTTCTTGACATAAAGAAAGATGAAATTACAGACTTGCCTTTATGGACTCTTGCAGAGAAGTGCGTATGGAGTGAATTAAATGAAAATATTATATACTGCGGTGTGCCTAATATTATTCCACGAGGAGATAATCTTGATTTGTGGTACCAGGGTCTAGTATCATTTTCAGACAGTATTTGGATGATTGATATAGAGACACAGACAGCAAGTATTTTAGCCAATCCGACAGATATAGCTGACAGAGAAATAGATTTAATTAAGCCAATTCTGTCAGCTGATGAGAATTATTTGATTTTTACAAACAAAAAAGACTCAACCCTTTGGAGTCTAAAATTACAATAATCTAGTTTCTATACTTCAACACAACTCTTCTTGTTTTTCCCTCTCCTTCAGATTGAGTTTCTATCTCTTTGTCGTCTGCAAATGTTGAGTGAATTATCATTCTTTCGTATGCATTCATAGGACTCATCTCTACGTCTGATTTAAACATCCGCGCGCGCTCTGCCAGGATCTTCGCCTGGTTTTTGAGTGTTTCAATCTTTTTTCCATGATAGTCGTTTACATCAAGAAGAAACTGCAGTCTGTCCTCTCTGTTTTTAGCATTAAATCTTTTCTCAACAACTTTTTTTACAAGATGGTTCAGCGCTTTTAAATTTTCACCACCCTCTCCTATAAGTACACCAGAATCTCCTGTTTTTATAAGAAGTGTAGGGTGTACTTCGTTTTCTATTATCTCAATTTCATTAAAATCTACGGTAAGTTTATTTAAAAAATCCTCGATTATTTTTTTAATTTCTTCATGACTCATGTCTATTCTTTATCTTTTTTCTTACATATATTTCTTGTCCGATTGCAAAAAGATTGCTTGTTGTCCAATAAAGAGCGACCGCCGCCGAGATTGAGTATGCGATAGAAAATACAATTATTGGCATTACATATCTCATCTGAATATGAAAACTTCTTGCAAGATCTTCTTTCAGTGATGCCTTTTCACTCCTTGCTTTCATTGGGGGAAGAGAGTATTTAATCTGGAAGTACTGGGTTGCTCCTGCCAAGAGCGCCAAAACTGCGCTTTTTGCGGAGACATTAATAAGACCAAGGAAATTCATATTTATTTTCTCCGGTGCTGAAACGAAGGAATACAGTATGTCCATATTTATCTCAGGAAGTCCTCCGCGGAGGAATACCCAATAAAGGCCAAAGATTACCGGAATCTGCACTAAAATAAGAAGAAACCCCGAAAATGGATTAACTCCTTTTTCTTTATACAAAGCCATTGTTTGCCGTGCCTGCTCTTGCTTGTCGTTTTTGTGCGTTTCCTTTAGCTTGTTAATTTCCGGCTCAAGCTGCTTTACAGCAAGTTGAGTTTTAACCATTTTCAGTGAGAAAGGAAATAGTATTAATTTAACAATAACGGTTACCAATATAACCGCGATACCAACATCTATAAAAGGTACAGTATCAAGCAGAAAGATAAGCCCGTTATATATAGGATTAAAAAATACCGTGTTAAAAATCCCCGAAATCATTTTTGTATTATAATATTTAAGGCTTTATTATTCAAGTAAAAAATAAAACTCCCAACTACTTCATTCGAATGAAGTAGTTATATGTCTGATTTTTATTAATTTATCTAATTTTCTTCTTCTTATTTTTTCTTTTCTTTTCCTCAATTTCGTTAAGAAATTTCCATCTGTTTTTTCCCATTGACGTACTTCCCATTCCCAACATAATGTCAAGTGTAAGCCATAAATTGTTTTTAATAGATTTTTCTTTTTTTATTCCAGATGCCTTTCTTTTTGGGAGCTGTGATGTTATAAAATTAAATTCTCCTTTAACCATTCTTTGTCTTATCTTTGCAATTGTTACAGGACTAACTTTTAACACTTTTTCAATAGTTGTATAACTTTGTTTTCGATAAATCATAACAACAATAGCAAATCGTTTTGCTAGCATAATCTTCTCTGGCGGTGACAGAACTTCGTTTAGAAATTTTTTCGCATCAGGATTAGTATGAATATGTGCCACATGTGAAATTAACAGCTCACTTATGCGAAGAAGAACATCTCGTTTAAGTTGTTTTTCTGAGAGTCGTACCATATTATTTAATTATATCATATATAAACCCACTACTTCATTCGAATGAAGTAGTAAATGTTGATAATTTTATAGAAAGTTGACTTTTTTGGTTGGTTGCTGTAAGTTTTATTTAGTTTTGAAGATTGATTTAGTAACTTGAAAATAGAATATTTCAACTTTTTGGAGGAATTAATTATGCACCGTAACAATAAATTTTTCAATCATCTTTTAAATCTTTTTCCACAATTTAGTAAGGAAGAGGTGGGAATAACATTGGATGAATTTTTTAGTAAGATTGTAGGGGAAAATGTTGGTATACATTTTATTCACGATGCCGAAGGATTTATTGAGAAATTTTTAAATGATGGGAAAATAGAACAAATTATAGAAGGAAAATGTCCCATTAGATTTCGCAGAGTCAAAGATGCTTTATTATACTCATAAAACATCAATTTGATTATTATAGGGCTCCCTAGATCAAAAAGGCTAACAGCTGACATTTGCTTTTAGCCTTTTATTTTTGGTTTTCTAGGAGCTGGAAAACCTTTTCGTTTGTGAGGACTGACTGTATATATACACGAACATTCTCCGGTTTTGCGTCTTTATAGTGTTCAAGGATGTGAGATGTTTCTTTTTCTATATCTTCTTCCGGTATTTTAATTTTCTCTTCAGTTGAAATTTTGTTTAGTATGAGCTGAAGCTTTGCTCTTTTCTCGGCATCTTTTACCCACTCTGCCCTTAAGTCACTTTCTGTTTTTTTGATTTTCTTTAGGTATTCATCAAATGTGATTTGCATTCGTGCTATATCATCTTTAAACTGCGCGAGCATCTTATCAAGTTCGCTTTCGACTAAAATTTTCGGAATATCAATTTCTGATTTTTCAATTATTTTCTCTACTATCTCTGCCCGTCTTTTCTCCCGCGCTTTCATTTGTTTTTCTTTACTAAGATTTTCTTTTATTTTTGCTTCAAAGTCTTTTACATCTTTGAAGTCGCCAAGAGTCTTTACAAACTCATCAGTTAATTCAACTTCCTTTTTATCATCATCTTTTTTTTGTGCGGCGATTCCTTTTTTTATCTGCTCTATTGCTTCTTTGACCTCTTTATCTCCAACATCAGAACTTTTGTTATCAAGCACAATGCTTCCTGCAATCTTTTTATAATCCGGAAGTTTAATCTCCGGCATTGTGGCAGTTTTTATTTTAAACTCAACGGGATTTCCTTTCGCAATTTTCGTAACTGTAACCTCCGGTCTTCCGATAACATGTAATTTTTCATTTTGAACTATAGCAGGATATATATCACCAAGGGCCATTTGAACTTGTTCTTCAAGAATTGCCTGCTCGCTGATCTTATTGATCAGTATATTTTCAGGGATATGGCCTTCGCGAAAACCGTCAATCTTGATGCCTTTGCTTAAGGCTTTAACAGCTCGGTCTTTGTATTTTGACACAAATTCCTCCGGAATTTCAGCTTTGATTTCAACCTCTGAACTCTCTAGAGTTTTTATATTAAGATTTGTATAATTTTTTGTTTCTGCCATTTAGAAGCTAAATTCCAAGTCTATATTTTCAAGTTCTTCATCAAGATTCTCAATATCTGTTGTATCCAAGTCTGTCTCAATGTCAGTTATCTCATCGGATGTGCTTTGTGTCTCAAGTTCTTGTGTCACTGGGTCCGCCTGATTTTCAATCTGCTCCGGGGTCAAACTTTCCTGCTGCTCTCTGGCTTCTTGTGTGTTGATTTGAGCTCCCCAGTAATATAGTCCTCCGAAGATTATAATGACTACAATTATTGCAATACCAATCACAGGACCTACAGACTTTTTCTGGGGCTCACTTTGCTTAGGTGTATTTAAGTTTTGATTAAAATTATTGTCTTCCATAATATATAATTATACACTAATTTAATTACTGGTTATTATCCTCGACCCCGGCAGTTCCATCAGAAGATGGCGTACCAACTCCTGCTTTCACCGCTTTGATTGCTTCAACTAAAGCTCTATGCGCGCTTTTGATACTATCCACAGCATTCTTTATAAGCTCTCGCACTGAAGTAAATGACTCTTTCGGATTGTCCGTATTCAATACTCCTGAAAGCGCGCCTTCTATTGAAGATACGCTCTCGCGTGCTTTTGCTATCTCGCTTTCCGTCACATCAAGCAATACTTTTGCCTCAGATAAGTCTAAGTTTCTGTCCGCAAATCTCTCTTCAAGTTTTTCTATTCGTGACTCAACTCTTCCGGCAATTTTTTCAAGACGATCAAGTGCAGCATTTAGCCTTTTTGTAATCCTCTTTACATATGCAGAAATTCTTTTTTGGGCCCTTTCATTAAGTTTTTTTATACGCTCTTCTTTTTTCTCGGCAAGTCTCTCTCTTGCGTCTTTTCTTCTATCTTTCAGATTTTCTCTCTTGTCTTTAAGGTTGCCGCGCACATCTGAACGCTTATCTCTTAACTCACTTTTCAAATCAGACTTTTTGTCCCTCAAACCTTCTCGTTCGTCTTTTAAATTGCTTCTTACGTCTGCGCGTTTGTCTGTCACTCTTTCTTTGACTTCTATTCGTTTCTTCCTATTGCCACTTCTTTTATCTCGTATAAGGTTTCTTGTTTCAACTCTTTTCGCATCAACCTCGTTAGAAGTCACGGACTTGTTCCGCGTCCTGCTTCTAACGGAGTCAACTCTTTCTTTTATAAGAGAAGGCCTTGCTTGCCTAACACCAGTTGCGGGATCCTCTTGTGCATATGCAAAAGAGAAGCTGAATAAAAATACTACTGTTAGTAATGTAAATGTAATGTATTGCTTCATATTATTCTATTATTTTTTTAATAAACTTATTATTATATAATTCTACAGATTTTTCAATAGCAGCTATTGCATTACTTTTTCCTTTGTATCCATGTACTTCTATAGGGTTTTCTTTTCCTTTAAGCTGTTTATATGTTTCAAAGAAGTGCTGAAATTCTTTCAGGGAATGTTTATTCAAATCATTAATATCCTGTGTATCGTCCCATCTTTTATCGTCAACAGGCACAGCAATAATCTTGTCATCTGATTCTCCAGAATCCGTCATTTCCATCATAGCGACCGGTCGAACCCTCACCATAATCCCCGGGTCAAGAGGAAATGTAGTAAGGACTATTACATCAAGCGCGTCATCATCTTCCCACAGAGTCTGCGGCGCAAAACCGTAATCAAACGGATAAGGAGCTGACGAGTAATTTGCGCGGTTAAGAGCGATCATTCCCGTTTCTTTGTCTATCTCATATTTATTATATGAGCCTTTAGGGATCTCAATAATAGCATTGAACTCCTTAGGAGCGTTCTTGCCAAGCGATATGTCATGCCACAAATTCATAATAATATAAGTTTAAAACTAAAAATGAAAAATGTAAAGTAACAGTAAAAAATTTAAAATACCCCTTTCAAATTTAGTCATTAATTAATGATAATTGATTTTATTCGTAGTTTTGTGTTGTTGTTTTACGTTTTACACTTTTCATTTTTCGCTTTCTTCTGTTGCTTTTCCAACAGAAAGTATATCTATCTTCCATCCTGTAAGTTTTGCCGCAAGACGTACATTCTGTCCGCCTTTTCCTATTGCAAGCGATTGCTGATCTTCAGATACTTCAACTTCCGCTCTTTTCTCCTCTTCGTTTATTTCAACATTCAAAACCGTTGCAGGCGAGAGAGAATCTTCAATAAACTGCGATAAATCTTCTGACCATTCTATCACATCTATTTTCTCGCCGCCAAGCTCGCTCATAACGGTTGATACGCGGACACCGCGCTGCCCAACTAAAGAGCCGACAGGATCTATATGCTCGTCTTTTGAAAAGACCGCAATCTTTGAGCGTGACCCCGCTTCTCGCGCAACTGCTTTTATTTCAACTGTCTTACTCGCAAGTTCTGGTGTCTCTATCTCAAAAAGCTTTTCTAAGAATTTTGGGTGTGAACGGGAAAGCCGCAAAAACACTCCGCGCGGGGACTCCTCAACTGAATAAAGATACGCCCTTATCCGCTCGCCCTGCTTATAATGCTCTCCGCGGATCTGTTCGTCATACTGAAGGAGTCCCGTAGCGCGTCCGAAATCAACAAATATATTGCCTCGTTCAATTCTTTGCACTGTTCCGCTTACTACCTCGCCTTGTCTTTGTCCAAATTCATCAAGCACAGACACTTTTTCCGCTTCTCGTATTTTCTGCATTATGATTTGCTTTGCAGTTTGCGCCGCGATACGCCCGAAATCCTCCTTTGCTTCAAGCGGGAAGACAAGCTCATCGTCAATCTTTGAGTTTTTCTTGATTTTTATGGCATCCTCAATGAGAATATGATGTTCTGGATTAAAGCGTACGCGCTCTTCCACCCCCTCTTCTTCAGATACAGGAGTTTCTTCCTCCTCGTCCTCCATCTTTACTTTAGACTCATCCACAACTATCTTTACTTGATAAAACTCTGTCTTTCCGGAGGCAATATCAAATTTTGCACGTATAATCTGCCCGCGCTTTCCGTGCTCCTTTTTATAAGCCGTTGCAAGAGAAGATTCTATTGCTTCAATTGTTTTTTCCCGAGGAATACCGCGCTCTTCCTCAAGCTGATCTATAACTGAATTTATTATTTTTAAATCAAACATAATAGATTTTGTTAATTTTCTAAAAAAATGAGCCCGCTTTTCAGGCGAACTTTAAAATACATAATAACACAATAAGTATACACAGTATTATATACATGTCAAATCAATGATTGGGTCCACCCATTTTTGCACTCTGCTGGTAATTTAGAAACATAATACTCC
>JBHHYD010000017.1:0-8693 GCA_046757385.1 Minisyncoccia bacterium
CCCGCAGCAGTCAAAGTAACTGGAATAAGTTTAAAGAGTGCAAGCATTATTATTATATAGATAGCAAGAGAAAATACTGCGACCACACCTGGTACTCTATACCAGACAAGTAAGAATATTGCTACTGCTATAAGTCCTAACACTCCAGCACGTACACCCTTGTCTAGTGCATCTTTCCCAAGTGACGCTCCAATAGTCTGTGTACTTACAAGCTCTATCGGTACAGGGAGAGCACCGAGGTTTAGGTTGCGAACCAAGTCTCGCGCTTCCTGTGGTGTGAACCCACCTGATACAATAGCGCTCCCGCCCGGAATTTCTTCGTTAATAACAGGCGCTGACTTTAAGTCACCATCTAAGAAAATTGCGAGAGTCCTGCCTACATTTTCTTTTGTAATATTTCTAAACAACTCTCCGCCCTCTTTTGTAAAGTCCAACCGGACAATAGGTTCGTTTTGCAAATGACCGCTTGCACCACCCTGTCCAAACTCAAGAGCTGAACGCTCCAAGAAACGCCCAGTAAGTTCTGTAGATTCAAACATTGAATCAAAGCGTTCCTGTGTAAAGTCTTCGTCTTCGTGGATCGGTGCTATATCTTCTTTTACAAGCTTGAACTCAAGAAGAGGTGTCTCACCTATTATCCTTACAGCTTCACCAATGTCTGTAATGCCGGGAAGTTCTACTATTAATCGCTGCTCCCGCTCTCCACCTGCAAATACAGAACTTTTTTCAATTTGAACAATCGGCTCTGAAACACCAAAGAGATTCGTACGACGCTCTATGACATCGCGAAGCGTATCCATAGATGTTGCAACATCCTCTGGCGGAAGCTCTGAAATATCAGCTTTGTACACCAAGTGCGTGCCACCTGCAAGGTCTAGCCCAAGCTTAAAAGGGAACCGTGACTCCGAATTTATCTCAGAATTATAGTTAAAATAGCCGATCCCTGCGCCGGCTATTAAAATCACTAATGCTATTATCCTTACTTTCCACATATATATTAAGTATGAGTATACAGTATGAGTATGAGTATGACAATCCTGCTATTTTCTGGCCAAAAATCTATATGCTATGTAGCCAATAAGACCGCCGAGGGCGTAGCCGGCGAGGATGTCTAGTGGCCAGTGGATGCCTGCTATGATGCGCGAGAGGCCAATCAGGATTGCGCCAATTATATAAATAATAGCGAGATATTTGTGATAAAAATAAAATGAAGTAGCAAGGGCAGAGTAAAATGTGGCGTGTCCTGACGGCATTGAGTCCCCTCCTCCATGTTCAAAGAGAAGATTTACATTTTGAAGTGCTTCAAACGGCCGTGGAGAAAAATAGAAAAATTTAATTGCTTTTGCAATTCCCCATGCAAATAGTGCTACTATAATGATAGTAGCCGCATGCTTGAATCTAATTTTGGAGTTCTTATGTAAAGCTATAAAAACAATGAGCCCTGCAATCAGAATCAGTCCAAAATGATCTGTCAGGAAAATAATAACAGCGTCAAGACATTCACTGCGCAATGCAAAATCATTAAAAAATCTGAAAATAGCTTCGTTCATATAAGTGATTATAACAAACTAAACGGCTAAAGCGCTAGCGCTTTAGCCGTTTAGTTTTGCAAGTGTAAGTAAATTCCTAAAAAGCATGGCGATAGTTATCGGCCCTATTCCGCCGGGGACCGGAGTAAAGACAGAGCATTTTCCCGCGCAAGACGGATGCGCGTCTCCCGCAAGCTCTCCATGCATCTCGCTCGTCCCTGCATCAAGCAGTACTACTCCCTGCCTTAGCATATCTGGCGCCAACATATGCGGTTTGCCTACACCTGAGATGATGATATCAGCATCATGTGTTTTCTCTTCGAGATTATGTGTCTTACTATCTAGGACTTCTACATGAGCCCCTTCTCTTTTGAGCCACACGGCAGTGGGCGCTCCCACAAGCATCCCCTTGCCTAAAACGACAACCTTTTTACCTCTTACATCAACCCCTGAACGATCTAGAATTTCTTTAATAGCTCCAACTACAGGAGGTAGAATCGGCAATGTACCGTCTTTAAATTTCTTTAGAGATTCTTTTGAAAGTACGTCAACATCCAAGCAATATGGAATGCTGTCTAAAATTTCATCTCTGTCAAAGTGCGAAGGAAGCGGAAGCTGGACTATCATGCCATTGCTTTTCTCCGATGTGTCTTTGATCATATTTTTTAAAGTTTCTGTATCCGCAGTTTCAGGGACTTCATGTTCACTGAAAGAAATTCCAATATCTTGCGCGAATTTCTTTTTTATATTTACAAACTTCTGCCCAGCGAGAGTGTGGTCGGATTTAAATATTGAAAGACAAAGCCTTCCGCGATGTTTTTTAACATCACTCTTAAGTTCTTCCTTTATTTCTTCCGTAATTTTCCTGCCATCAATAACCATATGTATATATTAATATTAAATATTCATACTTTAAAGCCCTGTTCTTGAAAATAAAGTTTTAATTGTTTTTAGTCCTATATAGAAATCTAGAAGGAGTGATCTGTTTTTAATATAGAAGATATCATATGAAAGTTTTTCTCTCGTTTCGTCATATTGAGCGCCGAATTTTGGCGGTTTAATGTGGTGAATCTGCGCCCATCCGGAAAGCCCCGGCTGTATGAAATGTCTTATATTGTAATACGGAATCTCCTTTTCGTAGAGTTCTGCTAAATTAGGCATTTCAGGGCGCGGACCAATAAGCGACAAATCTCCTTTAAATACATTCCATAATTGCGGTAATTCATCAATCCTTGTCTTTCTTAGGAGATTTCCAACTTTTGTTACTTTCTCTTTTTCATAAATACTCATGCTTCTGAATTTGAAAATGTAAATTGGTTTGTTGTCCCTGCCGATTCTTTCTTGAATAAAAAATATAGGGCCTTTGTCGCCAAATTTAACAGCGGCAATGACAAAAGGGTAAACTAAAAGTGAAGGTAGTCCGAGTACAATTGAGAAAATAATATCAATGAAACGCTTGATCAGATCATGCGTGATCTTCGGAAGCCATGAGACATTACTCAAAAACCAGTTGTATTTGACGAGGGAGAGCGGAACACGATCAAAGATATTTTCATACATTTTTTGGAAATCCAAGAATTTAAAGCGCGACTGTATAAAAGTCAGATGATAAAGAAGCGGGATAACAGATGAAACTTTCTCACTACTTGTGTCAGCAACAATGAGAGATATATTATTTGCTTTTACGTGTTCATAGAGATATTTTTCTAAGCCCTTCTCATCTACAGTATCTAAATCAAGAGAAGAAGAAAAATGAAAATTGTATCGCGCATTGTTGTTTATCTCTTCTTTGAGTTCCAACATCTCGCTTCCACTGGCTATAAGAAGCGCGTTGTATCTTTTTTTGTTTCCAAGGTATGGAAACAGATAAAGACGCCAAGTGACGATAAATATAAAAGAGATGAAGAGATATATGAAAAGATTTGTTTTTGGCGTAATGCCAAAATATGGAATAAAAAAGAAAAACACAGCAGCTAAGATTACATTGACTATTTGAGCATTTAATATGACGCTCGGCAGTTTTCTTTTGAAGATTACTGTATGCTTGTCATAAAGACCTGCTATAAAAAAGACGATAACCCACACTAAAAATAGAAATGAAAATGGAACAAGATGTGCATAAAAAATATCACTTTCCGGTATTACAAAATAACGCAAAGCGAGCGTCACCCATAGTGCCGCAAGAAAAAATACAACATCGCCCAAAAAGAGCATAATTCCTTCCTTTTTTCGCCCTGTAATCATATGATTTTGTATAGTATATAACACTTAAAGCTATGAGTGTAGTTACAAAAATAACCGAACTTAGAAGCAGAATATACTGTTGTAGTGTAGTACAATATAAAAAATGAATAAATACAATAAAACAAAGGTTTTGTATGTCATCACAAAATCCAACTGGGGCGGAGCACAGAGGTATGTATTTGACTTAGCGACAAGCATTTCAAAGAACGGCTATGAAGCAGTCGCTGCTTTAGGTGGTAATGGTACACTAAAAGAGAAGCTTGAGAATGCCGGGATCAGAACAATATCAATCCCAAATCTTGAAAGAGATGTAAACATATTCGCTGAATGGAGAGTCTTCTTTGACTTGCTTAAAATATTTAAGATTGAACGACCAGACGTTGTTCATCTAAACAGCTCAAAGATAGGCGGGCTTGGAACACTTGCGGGAAGATTCGCCAGAGTAGAAAGCATCATATTTACCGCACATGGCTGGGCATACAAAGAAGACAGGGGTTTTATCTCAAGACAAATAATTAAATTCCTATCGTGGCTTACTGTCTTATTTAGCCACAAGACAATAGTTGTATCAGAAGATGATTATAAAACTGCACCAAAGCTGTTTGTAAAAAATAAAATTAAAACTATACATAACGGCATCTCTGAAATAAAATTTAAAGAGAAATCTGCCGCAAGAAAAGAACTGAAAAAATATACTGAATTTAGATCAAACCTAAATAAGTCGCTTTGGATAGGCACGATTTCAGAACTCCATAGAAACAAGGGCCTGCCTTTTGTAATCCGTGCAGTGCATAGCTTAGCCAAAAAAGGATATAACATTGCTCTTTTTATTATAAGTGACGGAGAAGAGAGAATACGGCTTCAAAGATTTATAGAAAAGCTTGGACTTAAAGACAGAGTATTCCTTGCAGGGCATGTAGATAGAGCATCGGAGCTTTTAACTGCTTTTGATATATTTACACTAACATCTAAAAAAGAAGGTCTGCCATATGTACTTCTTGAAGCAGGGCTTGCAGGACTTCCAGCTGTAGCAACAAAAATTGGAGGAATCCCAGAGATAGTGGAAAATATGAAATCAGGAATACTCGTTCACCCCAAAAACGCACTCGAAGTAGAAAGGGCTTTGTCTTTCCTGATTGATTTTAAAAATAAAAGAGAGAGTTTTGGGAATACACTACAAGAAAAAGTAGAAAAAGGCTTTACATTAGAGCAAATGGTTTCAGAAACTGTAAATCTATACTCCTAAGAATTCTTTCTTGATGTCATCTTTATGAGCGGCACGACGGTAGCGGCGCATGCCCATCAAGATTCCCAAGCCCACGAACTCTGTTATCAAGTGCGACCCGCCATAACTTAGAAACGGCACGGTAGTCCCTGTCACAGGAAGTAGTCCTATATTCATCCCAACGTGAACAATAAACTGACTCATAAAAAGTATAGCAAGCCCGACACCAAAAAGTATTTCAAAATTAGTCGCCCCATACATTGCATTTAAAATTATCCGCCATATCACGACTCCGAAAAGCAGAAGTACTATAACAACACCTACAAATCCCCACTCTTCTGCAAATGCTGCAAATATAAAGTCCGTTTCATATTCCGGCAAGAATTGAAGTTTACTTTGTGTGCCGTAACCAATCCCTTTACCCAAAACTTGTCCTGAACCAACAGCTATAGTTGACTGATACGCATTATACCCAGCACCTTGAATGTCAGTAAGTGGATGAATAAATGTGAGTACACGTTGCTTTTGATAATCCTCAAATGCATACCCCCAAAGTCCTGCAAAAGCCACAGCTCCAACAAAAAATACTATGAGAAGATGTTTTTTTGAAATCCCCGAAACTAAGACCATTCCTAGCCATATTAGAGCGATGATGATGGCGGAACCGAAATCCGGCTGAAGAAAAACAAGGAAAAATAGAACAAAAGTGTAAAAACCTGAAACAAATATATGTCTGATGTGCGCTATTTCAACATGTCTCCTTGAAAAATATTTTGCCAAAAGAAGTATAACGACAAGTTTTATGGGGTCAGAGGGCTGAAGAGAAAAGATACCGAGGTCAAATCTGTTTTGCGCGCCCTTAACAAAATCACCGAATATAAAAAGAAGTAAAAGTATAACAGTAGAGATTGCAAATAAAGAAACTATAACCCCTGTACGTCTTAGAAATCTAAAATCAATAAAACTTAAAGTAAAGAAAAACACAATACCAATTAGCATCCATATAATTTGTTTTTCAAAAAAAGGATTTGGATCAACAAATGAGTTCATCGTAACAAGTCCTGCAGAGACAAGAAAAAGGGCTGCGAAGAATAATATCCAGTCTATACCGTCTGAGACTTTTTTAATGGAGCTTTTTAGAAGATTGTCTAGCGCCATAACTATATAACTATTTTAAAGGAGTGCGTGGAATTATCTCTATGCGAGAAACAGATGAATCAAATTTATTTGGCCATGTGAATACTATGTTCTGTGAAGTTCTGTCGGAAAGACGATTAATAAATGTACTTGATACAGCAATAGCGTTATCATCTGCACCAAACAAGACTGCTACAGCTTCAATATCTAATATGTCTTCAATTGAATCATTTGAAAGTAGAGCATCAACTCTTGGTGAAGAATTTTCATCAGAGAGCACTATATCACTTACTGACAAAGATGATCTCTCGTCAGTTAACTCTGCCCATTGCGGCGCTCCGCTGAATTCAAAAAATGCTCTGGACGGTATCCTTTCTCCTGTTCTGATCGCACCTTCAAATATTGGTGTGATGCCATTGGGAGAGATGAAAGTCCTGCCCTTACGCTCGGCAACTAAAAGATTCTCTTCGTCAAAAAGTTTGAATATGTATGAAATCCTTGAAACACCAGCGCTAAAATTAGGGTTTTCTATATACGCTACTGCATTGTAATTACCCTCTGAAACTTTAAATGCTCTGCTCCAAAGGAGCACCGGGTCTGAAATCTGCGCCAAGCAGAGATTCTCGCATGAGCCGCCGCAGTCTATTCCACGCTCGTCTCCGTTCATTTTGCCATCTGTACAAGTCGGCGCTTTCTTGAAAAAAAGAAAAAACAGGCCTGTAAAAACAGCGATTATTATAATAAACGAAATTCCTAAATATGTTGACCTCCGTCTGCTTGACCAAGACATAATAAATATAGTTTACCACAAATTCTTAATACGGGAGAAGGTCGTTCCTCGAGGAGCCCGCAGGGCGGGAAGAGGTGCGACCTTGAGGAGTATTAAGAATTCATTTTAAATTAAGTTGTGCGACCGCGTAACTTAATTTAATCCCGTTTAAGTTAAGTTGTTTAAGTCAAACTTAAACAGAGATGATTAAATAAAAAACACCCACAATTCTGAATTGATCAGAATTGTGGATGATAATCTACACCCTAAAACCTCAACTACAATTTAGAATTTCATATTCCTGCGCAAGATCTGACACTTCTTGTAGTTTTTCAGCAACCATTTCCTCCTCTTTTATAGATACTGATGAAGGAATGTTAAAATAATCTAGGAGAGTAAAATAAGTTATTAATTCGCCTGCCATCAAACGTTTATTTGTTTCTCCTTCTTTGATTCTTCTCAAATAATTAACTAAAATTTGAGCATTGTGTCGCCTCTCGTTTTGTTTTTTCATTTTTCTTCCTTTCAAAAAAAGTTTAGAAACAAAAACTAAATTGACTATATTTTTATAGTACTGCTTTTTACTACTAATAGTTTAGCATAGTTTGATTAATTTGTCAATAGCAAAAATCTGGCTATGCGAAAGCCAGATTTTGATTAACTCAACGCGTTGAGGTATTCAATACTTTGTTCCGGCGACTAGCTACTTTCCCCTAAAGAGTATCATCGCCACTACAGTGCTTAACTTCTGTGTTCGGAATGAGAACAGGTGGGACCACTGCGTCAAATCACCAGAACAAAATATTGAATATTTGAATATTTGAAAGCTAAAATATGGGTGCAATCATATAGATTGCACAAAATTAATGGTAGGCCTAGGAGGATTCGAACCCCCGATACCTGATCGATAGTCAGGTGTTTTACCAACTAAACTATAGGCCATACCATATTTCAGCTTTCAAAAAACGAACAAGCATCCTCCAAAATTTTGCTTTGCAAAACTTATGAGGACAAGTACTAAAAGCGATTTCCAGATTTCCTAATAAGAGACGATGAATTAGTACCTCTTAGCTCAAATACATTACTGTACTTACACCTAAGGCCTATCAACCTAGTCATCTCCTAGGGATCTATGATTCCTTATCTTGAAGTTGGCTTCCCGCTTAGATGCTTTCAGCGGTTATCCATTCCCGACATAGCTACCCAGCGATGCTCCTGGCGGAACAGCTGGTACACCAGAGGTCAGTCCCTCTCGGTCCTCTCGTACTAGAGAGAGATCTTCTCAAGAATCAACGCCTGCAGCAGATAGGAGACCAACCTGTCTCACGCATGTTATCTACTGTTACCAATAGCACGGACTATACATTTCCTTAAACTTTAAGGAGTCGGTTTGTAGTCTCTACAAGGACTTGCATCCTCTCGGTATCGCCCATTCAGGGTTTTACCGATAACTCCGACTTTTTCTACTTCAATTTAATGAAGTGACCGCCGTGATTTGATTGGTTTTCTATACTTATTTAATAGACGAAAATTCAATGTTGGTTCAGATTGGTTCAAGAGTTGAAAAACATTTCCACTCCTGAACGGTCTGAACCCAGCTCGCGTAACTTTTTAATTGGCGAACAGCCAAACCCTTCCCACCTTCTCCAGCAGGAGGATAAGTTGAGCCGACATCGAGGTGCCGAACTCCGCCGTCGATATGAACTCTTGGGCGGAACCAGCCTGTTATCCCCGGGGTAGCTTTTATCCGTTAATCTCTGGCCGCATCTAATGCGGACCATCGGTTCAC
>JBHHYD010000018.1:0-8579 GCA_046757385.1 Minisyncoccia bacterium
ACTTGAGATTATTCAGAAAGGCATACCGAATCTTGCGAGAAAGGGCATTAAGTTAAAAGATATAAATAAAGTTTTATGCATCTTTTCATCTCCGTGGTATAAGTCGCAGGCGGATCTGATTACATTTGAAAAAGAAAATGAATTTGATGTAAAAGAAAAAGAGATAAAAGAAGCGGTCGCAAATGTTAATGAAGAGTTTCGTAAGAGCTCTATGCCAGAGTCAAACAGCGACGATGAAATGCCTCAAAAAACAAAACTTATAGAAAAAAACATCGTCCAGATGAGGCTTAATGGATATTTGACAAACAATCCATACAACAAGAAAACAAAAAGTGTTGAGCTCTCGCTATTCTTGAGCAAAATTTCGGGCGAGGTATATAAAAATATAAAAGGAATGCTAAGTGAAACTTTTCACACAGATGATATCTCTTTCCACTCTTTTGCACTGGTTTCGTTCTCTGTTATCCGTGACATATTCAACGTGGAGAAAAATTTTATTCTTATGGACATAAGGGGGGAGGTAACTGACATCTCTTTAGTGCGCAATGAGACACTCTACAGCACCGCGTCGTTCCCGCTTGGCAGAAATTTCCTTACGAGGAAAGTATCAGAAGCTTTAAATACAGTTCCTGAAGAAGCTAATTCTCTTATACGAGTTTTTCTTGAAGGCAAGGGAGAAAGCAATGAATCAATAAAAATAAAGACAATACTTAATGATGCCCAGAAGAGCTGGCTTTCTTCATTTAGGAAGGTTCTGGCCGACCTTTCTGAAGGGCTTTCGCTTCCAAGCACTGTCTTTTTGACTGTGGATGAGGATATAGGCAAGTGGTTTGAAGACGCAATAAAGAACGAAGAATTCGGAGGTTATACTCTCGCAGGGAGGCCGTTTATGGTAGTCGCTCTAAACGAAAAGCAGCTATTGAAATACTGCGTCACTGTAGGGGAGTCCAGATGTGATCCGTTTCTTGCTCTTGAGGTGTTGTTTGTCCACAAGATTGCGGATATTTGATATATTTGTGGTATGATATAATCATTATAATTATGGCAAAAAATACATTTCAGGACATAGTTCCGTCTAAAAAGAGAACAATAAGAGACATACAAAACTCGCGCAGCAGGGCGCATAAGCCGGCTCCAAAACCGGAAGATGATTTTGAATATGATACAGATTATGGGGGCAATATAAAAAGACCTAGATCATCGCGTTTTGCTCTTTGGTTTGTCGCGGGCATTATAATCATTGTGCTTGTGCTTGCGTTCTCGCTTCTTTTCTCTGGCGCAAAAGTGAGCATTACTCCGAAGCAAAACAAAACACTTGTTGACGCGAGGTTTGTCGCTGTACTTGACGGTAGCGCAGGAGAACTTCCGTATGAGATTATGACGATAGAGAAAACTGATTCTAAAAAAGTTAAAGCAGCCGGGAGAGAAGAGATTGAAGAGAAAGCGTCAGGCAGACTTGTCATCTTTAATGACTTTAATACTGGAAGTCAGCGGCTTATAAAAAACACTCGTTTTGAAACACCAGAAGGGCTTATATACAGGATAAACAGGTCAGTAGTTGTCCCCGGGCAGAAGACGGAGGGCGGAGAGAAAGTGCCGGGAAGCGTTGAGGTGACAGTGTATGCAGATGAAGCCGGAGACAAATTCAACATTGGTCTGACAGACTTTACGATTCCAGGGTTCAAAGGCTCCCCGCGCTTTGACAGTTTCTACGCTCGTTCAAAGACTCCTATGACGGGAGGATTCGTCGGGGAGAAACTAACAGCAGACTCGGCTGATGTAGAAAAAGCAAAAGGCGAGATCCACACAGACTTGAGAGAACAGCTTCTTGCAGAGGCATTCTCACAAAAACCAGATGAATTTTATCTTTTTGAAGATGCAGTGTTTGTAGAGTTTGAATCACAGCCTCAAGCTGAAGCAGGAGATGAGGTTGAAATAATAGAAAAGGCAACACTCTACGGGGTACTCTTTAATAAAGAAAAATTTGCAGGGCACATTGCAGAGAACACCATAGCTCTCTTTGACGAAGGGCCAGTTGAAATATCAGATATTTCAACTCTGACAGTCAGCACCGTTGACCAAGAAGTGCGTCCTTGGGAAGAAGGCGAGTTTGAATTTGCAGTAACAGGTGATACTCAAATAGTGTGGACATTTGATGAAGAGAAGCTGAAAAATGATCTCTCAGGAAGAGCAAAAGCAGCGCTTCCTACAGTTCTCTCCGGCTATCCAAGTATTGAACAGGCGGAAGTG
The DNA here is from genome assembly GCA_046757385.1 of Minisyncoccia bacterium. GTDB lineage: Bacteria > Patescibacteriota > Minisyncoccia > Phycocordibacterales > UBA2163 > UBA2163. Next base: position 2,251 of record JBHHYD010000018.1, read on the forward strand.
GTATTAAGGCCGTTCTGGAAGAGGTCATTCCCAGATAAGATAAGCAAGATAAAGATAGAAAGGATACTCGACAAATAAAGGAATTGCTGGAAACCACATTAAGGTAATATTAAGACCATTATTCTTTTAGGAATAATAGTCTATTTTTATGCTATAATGCATTTCAATTATGTTTAGTAAAAAAGAACTAATGGAGCATCTTGAGAAGGGCACTAGAGTGCTTGAGAGAGACTCTTTAAAAAAGGCATTTACAAAGGTAGATAGAAAAGATTTTGTACCAGAAGATTATGCTGAAGAGGCTTATGAGGATTATCCGCTTCCTATAGGGCACGAGCAGACTATCTCACAGCCGACAACTGTCGCGTTTATGCTTGAACTTTTGGATGTCCAAAAAGGAGAGAAGATTCTTGATGTCGGCGCAGGCTCCGGATGGACTACAGCGCTTCTTGCGAATCTTGTAGGAGAAAGAGGCGAAGTGCACGGAGTTGAGATCATCCCTGAGCTCGTAGAATTTGGGAATAATAATCTAAAGAAATATAATTTTAAAAATGCTGAAATCAGAAAAGCAGAGAAAGATGTAGGATTACCAAGAGAAGAAGCATTTGATAAGATTCTAGTTTCAGCTGCAGCGGAGGATTTGCCAAAGAAGCTTATGAAGCAGCTCAAGGAGGGCGGGACTATGGTAATCCCTATCTATGACAACATATGGCAAGTGAAGAAAACAGAAGATGGCGCTGATATAAAAAAATTCGAAAGATTTGAGTTTGTACCACTCATAACATGACAAAGACAGAACAAATGAAGAAAATTAAAGATGAGGTTTTAGATTTGAAAAGCTCACCTCTTTATAAGTACAGGACGGAGAACGGGTTCTTTCCAGTGCTTGGCGAGGGGAATCACGATGCTGATATTTTATTTATAGGTGAAGCGCCGGGGAGAAACGAAGCAAAGACAGGGAGGCCTTTTTGCGGCGCGGCGGGGAAGATCTTGGACGAACTGCTTCATTCAATTGAAGTACCCAGAGGAGATGTATATATAACGAACATAGTCAAAGACAGGCCGCAGAACAACAGGGATCCGCTTCCGGAGGAGATTGAGGTTTACGGGCCATTCTTAGACAGGCAAATTAAAATCATTGAACCGAAAGTCATCGCAACTCTCGGGCGATACTCAATGGAGTACATTATGAAAAAGTTCGGGCTTTCTGGTGAGCTTAAGACTATAAGCTTAATGCACGGCAAGTCATTTGATGCCAAGGCAGACAATAAGGGTATTAAAATTATCCCTCTTTATCATCCAGCAGCAGCAATTTACAACCGCAACCTCATCAAAACACTAAAAGAGGACTTCAAGACTCTAAAAAATATAAAATAAAAACTCTTCAACGATTTATAATCGTCGAAGAGTTTTAAAAACAGCCATTGGCGCACAAACTAGTTTTTTTAGAAAAAAGAAAAAATATAAAAGAATTATGGAAATAACAGAAAAAATAGCAATGAACGCATATATTATTATTAATTTGTCTTTCCAAACCGCATAAATTCCTTCTGAAATTAATGAAATCACCTCTTTAATCTTTGAACGAATTTCTAAAAAAGATTTTTCAGCTAAATGAAATATAATTGCATGGAACATTCCAAGTACAAAAAATATGATAAATGCAGAAACTTGTCGCCCTGTAATTGATAAATATGAAGCAAGCAGGAAAATACATAAGAATACAAACCAATACAATATTTTGGATACATTCATCTTACTCTCCTTTTTATTTTGTCAAAAAATCTAAGCTGATTAGAGATTACTATGCTTTATGTGTTTAGTCAACAGGTTAATATATGTTATTATTTAGACAATGGAAAACAGAAGTGACCACCTAAAAGAGGACAGCATAGAAAAACTTGAAGCTCTCAAAAAAGCTGGAGTCAATCCTTATCCTTCAAAGAGCTTACGCGACAAAAAGATTGCTGATTTTTTGACAGATTTTGATAAAGGCAAAGCTGCCGTGATAGCAGGAAGAGTTCGTTCAATCCGTTGGCACGGCAAAATCGGTTTTGCTGATTTGGAGGACGAAAGTGGTAAAATCCAGATATTTTTTCAAAATGACGCACTTGATAATTTTGATCTGCTTTCCGAGACTCTTGATATCGGTGACATAATAGAAGTCTCTGGCAAATCGTATCTTACAAAAGCCGGCCAGCAGAGTATTCAGGCAGAAAGTGTGACATTTCTCTCAAAAAGTTTATCACCATGGCCGGTGGAGCATTTTGGCATCAAGGACAAAGAAGAGCGGTTTAGAAAAAGATACTTAGATATTTCTCTTAATGAAGATGTAAAAAAGCATCTTATAGAGAAAACTAAAATCATAAGAGCGATAAGGAATTACCTTGAAAAAGCAGATTTCACAGAAGTCAGCACACCCGTACTTCAGCCGCTTGCAGGTGGTACTATGGCAACGCCGTTTAAGACTCACTTGGATACTCTAGATATGGATTTGTATTTACGCATTGCTCCAGAATTATATTTGAAACGCCTTATAATAGGTGGATTTGAGCGCATATATGAAATAGGTCCTATATTTAGAAACGAAGGCATTGATAGAGAACACAACCCAGAATTTACAATGTTGGAGCTTTATTATACATATCAGGATTGGGAAGGCTTGATGTCATTTACTGAAGACCTTCTAAAGAAAATATCAGAAAATACCGATCATCCATTACCCAAAGGCAAATGGGATAAGGTAGAGTTCAGCTCTCTTATAAAAGAAAAGACAGGACTTGATTATAGTAAAAATTCAAAAGAAGATTTTGAAAAATTCGCAAAGAAAAACAAAATTGAAGTTGCACCATATTTGTCAAAGGGAAAAATTGCTGACGAAATATTTAAGAAGTTAATCAGAACAGAAATAAAAGAGCCAACATTTATAACAAAGATCCCAACTGAGATTTCCCCTCTTTCAAAAGAGCTTCCCGATGATCCTGAAAAAACGGCAAGATTTTCACTTATAATAAGCGGCGTGGAACTCGTTAATGGATTTTCAGAGCTTAATGATCCGATAGAGCAGGTAAAGCGTTTTGAATCTCAAAAAGAAATGAAAAAGAAAGGGGATAAAGAAGTGCAGGAGTATGATAAAGATTTCATCGAAGCACTTGAGTACGGAATGCCGCCGACCGCAGGACTTGGTCTTGGCATAGATCGGCTAGTTATGATACTAACCGGCGCAGCGAATCTGCGCGAGATCATAGAATTCCCTCTAATGAAAAAGAGATAAAAAAGCACCCGATGAAACCGGGTGCTTTTTAAGTCTAATGTTTTTTTTGCAATCTTTTTCTTCAATTTCTTCTCTTTGGCGTAAAGTTTTACAGAATTTAATTTCTTTCTTCTTTTGTCTTTTTTCTTATTTCCTTTCCTATCAATTGTTACAGGGGTTTCAATTTCCTTAGCTATTCCTTCTTCGTTATCAAAATTTTGCAAAAGAACCATCAGAACATCATGCACAACTTCTTCTGGTTTAAATATATCTCCTTTATTAAATATTAATCTATGACGTCTTATGGATAATAATTCCTCCATTCCGTGCACATACATCAACTCGTTTTTTAATGACTGAAAATCTTTATCATCTTCATCAATATCCTTTTCTCGGTCATCCTGATTGAAAAAAACCATTTCATCTTCATCTTCATCTTCTTCATCTTTATTAAGGCGCATATTTTCAATTCCGACATATTTTGCAGTTCTGCGTAATTGCTTGTCAACGCATATACATATCAGATTTTCTTCATCTTCATAATATTTAATCTTATATTTAATCATAAATCCCTCCTCCAAATTTATGTAAAGGTCTCAATTCTAAGCGAATAATAGCAGATTTTCTAAAAAAAGCAAAAGTGTTAAACACTCGGTGTTTAACACTTTGGGTTGTGGATAAGTGGTTTGTTGTGGTGGAATAAAGTGTTATATACTTATATTGTAGTGGTATGAAGTGGAAATTCAGAGGATATAGGCCCGCCATACTCTATGTCCTCTGGGTTAGCAAATTATGCCGCTACAAAATAATTTGCTACACATGCTAATCGGTGAATACACACATACAATAGATCCCAAGAAACGACTCTCGCTTCCGTCAAAGTTTAGAAAAGAACTCGGAAAGAAGGTCGTCCTAACAAGAGGACTAGACAATTGTTTGTTCATATATCCGATTAGTGAATGGAAGAAGATTTCAACAAAATTAGCAGAGCTTCCTATAGGGCAATCAGACACAAGAGGTTTTAACAGGTTCATGCTATCAGGCGCGGTGGAAGCAGCAACAGATTCACTCGGGAGGATCTTGATCCCTGATTTCTTGAGAGACTTTGCGTCTCTTAAAGACAAGGTAGTGCTTGCGGGAGTGCAAAGCAGAGTTGAAGTTTGGGATGAGAAGAAATGGAGAGAGTACAAGGACAGGATTGAGAGACAAGCGGACAACATGGCAGAGAAGTTGGGCGAGATAGGAATCCTCTAATATGCACATCCCGGTTCTTTTAAAAGAAGCAGTAGAGAACCTTGCTTTAAAGCAAGGTGATAAAGTTGTTGACGCAACTATAAACAGAGGCGGACACGCGAAGGAGTTTTGCAAGCTAATCGGAGAGAATGGAGTGCTCGTAGGGATAGACCTTGACCAAGGTGCGCTAGATGAGGTTAGAAAGATTCTTGAAAGTGAAAAATGCAAAATTATTTTAGAGCAGGATAGTTTCAGAAACTTGGATAAAGTTCTTGAAAAAGCCAGCCCGAGGCTGGTCGGCCTTGGGCCGAAAAAAGTTAATGTAATCTTGTTTGATCTAGGTTTTAGTTCTGACCAGATGGATGGTTCTAGAAGGGGATTTAGCTTCCAGAAAAATGAACCACTCTTGATGACTTTGAAGGATAATCCCAAAGAAGAAGACCTGACAGCGAAAGAAATCGTCAACAACTGGGAAGAAGAAAACATAGCAGATATTGTGTACGGATACGGTGAGGAGAAGTTTTCAAGGCAGATTGCAAAAAAGATTGTAGAGATAAGAAGTGAAAGACCGATAGAGACGACGCAGGACTTAGTGGGAGCGATAGAAAAGGCCGTCCCAAACTGGTACAAGCACAAAAAAATTCATTTCGCTACAAAGACGTTCCAAGCCCTCCGTATCACCGTAAATGATGAGATAAAAGCTCTTAAGGAAGGATTAGAGAAAGCATTTGAGGTTTTAGAGAGTGGAGGCAGGATGGCAGTCATCTCATTCCATAGTATTGAAGACAGAGCAGTGAAGCAATTTTTTAATAAGAAAAAACAAGAAGAAACAGGTGAGGTGATTACTAAAAAGCCGATTGTACCAAGTCAGGATGAGAGAGAAAACAATCCGCGCTCACGGAGCGCAAAGTTAAGAGTATTTAAAAAGAAATGAGTCCCATTAGAGATAAAAAGAGTTTATCTCTAGTATATACGGGATTAAATTACATAAATAATGTACATTTATTAATTAATTTAAGATACGGAAATTTTATTTCCTATCTCTAACGGGATGAGAACAAAAGCAATACAAATAAATAAATTTGAAAAAAGAGCATTTGCAGTGCTTGTTTTCGCAATTCTTACTTTAGTTGGTTTTTATGGGTATTTTATAAGCAAATCAATAATTAACGTAATAGTAAGGGAAGAAATAAGCGGTGATGTAGCAGCAGTCAACTCTTCCATAAGTGAACTTGAAGCGCGGTACTTGGAGCACAAAGACGCTATCAGGATTGAATTTGCAAAGAGCGCCGGATTTGAAGAATTGGCGGAAAAGAAATTCGTAGCAAGAAAATCCCTCGCCCGAAACAGCACCACTCTCAATCTTAAGGATTAAATTTGCGGAAGAAGGACTGCCCTTGATGAGCCCGCAAGCGGGAGAAGGGCAGTCCTTGGGGAGCAAATTTCAACCACAAATTGCTTCGGTTAACCGAAGCAATTTTCAATAAAAAATGGAGCAAACCTTATTGCAAGGCTTGCTCCATTCTATAACATACAATTTATAATACGAAAGATAAAATCCACGTTACAACAGCCGCTGGAATAGTAATTTCTCCAAGAAATAAACCGACAATTGCACAAGGTAGAAATGGAACAGTGACGGAAACCTCTTTAAAATAAGTTGCCCAATATTCCACCACATATTGTGTACAAATTCCACCCAGTAAGACATTTACGACTATGCTTATCAAGATAATCATAGTAATTCCAAGTCTCATTTCTACCACCGTCCTTTCTTAACTAAATTTTTATTGAAATTTTGTAAGGTTCTAACTATGCAATAGTATATCAAATTGTCAAAAAGAAG
>JBHHYD010000019.1:0-8403 GCA_046757385.1 Minisyncoccia bacterium
AAGGGCACCAAAAATGAACGGCTCAACTTGTAAGAAGTTGAGCCGTTCATTTTTGACTGCCTCCCCGGCAGGACTCGAACCTGCAACCTGCTCCTTAGAAGGGAGCTGCTCTATCCAGTTGAGCCACGGGGAGATAAAATAAATGTAACAGCACTAAAGCGATGGGTCAATAACACTCGGCCTTTTACTCTTCAGCTTCTTTAGCTCATCCTTCATTTTCTCAAAAGAGGCAAGTGTCTCGCTTAAAAGTTTTCTGTCTATTGTATCAACAGTAACCGAAATATCCTGCTCAACTTTAAATATGTCCCCTTTATTTATTTCTAAAAACAAATATACGCTGAAAGCTACAACGCCAATATTTAGAGCTATAAATACATAAATGATAATCTTCCACACATGTTTTGCATCTAAAAAATATGCAGATACTCCTGTTCCGGGCTGTTTGTTCTTTTTCTTGAAAATTTTTGTGATGTTTTCTTTGTCAATCATATTATTTTAGCTTTACTGCAGTAATATTAAAATATCCTTTCCATGGCTCAAGACTTTTATCAGCTCCTATTATTTCGTTTGAGACTTTATTAAAATTCACTTGTGATATTTCAATTTTAAAGGGAAGCTTTTCAAGCATAGAAAGAAAGTGGAACATCTCCACAAAACTCCCTTCTGTTTTAAAATTAATATTAAGAAGTTCGCTGATTTTATTTTTATTAACTACTTTTTCGTTTTCAGTATCTACACTTACATTAATAACTTCTACTTCAGCACCTGAATTCACACCAAGGGTCTCAATCATCTCAATAAAATTTATAATCTCATCATCTGCAACAAAATATGAATCAAGTTTTACTCTGTCATCTTTCGTGTCTTTTATAATCTGCTTTACAGAACGAAGTTTGATTTCCTTCTGTAGAACACTGTCAACTTCATTTGTAAGTAAAGATATAGAGTTATTTTTTTCTTTTATATTAAGAAAAAATATAACATAAGCAATAAATGCAACGATAACTAAAACTATAACCGTAAGAAGTATTTGTTTTGTTTTTGATGAATATTCCATATTAGAAGTTTCCGGTTATTGTTATTGAGAATTTGATATCACGATCAGATGCAAGATTTGAAACAGGAAGAAACGCTTCAGTAAATTGCGCCTCTTTATTAAGAAGTTTTTTAAATTCAAGAAGCGGTTCCCTTGCATCTGCTTCTCCTGTTACAAAGATTTTTGAAACCTCTCCTGCTCGGCTTTTATCATAAGAAATTCCATTAATCCTTACAGACTTAGGTTTATTATCCAAAACACTTTCAAATAAAGCCCTTAAAGAAACACTTTTTTCGTCAAATGAAAGCAGTGTTAATTTTTCTTTTGTTTCAAACAAGACTGTGCTTGATACATCTTTTTCTCTTTTTGCAACTGATTCTTTTATAATGTCCGAGTGTTCTTTTGTAGCGCGCTCTTTTGATTCTGATATAAAATATGACGGTACAAGCTCCACTCCTCCGGCCAAAATCGTAAAAAACAAAAACATAAGAACTGTTATTAAAACACGAAGCTTATATTCACTGTGCAGTATTTTTTTATCTTTCTGTGACAATAAATTTCTCATATTTAATTAGTTTCTCTAAGTGCAAGGCCAATAGCTGTTGCATATGAAAGTGACTGAGCACGATTCATTTCTGGTATAAAGTCATCAAATGAAAAAGCGTTTGTCCATACGTTTGCCCTCTCTATAGGAATCTTAAGCGCTCCCGAGAGATATTCCGGAAGACCTTTCAAATTTGAATTTCCTCCACAAAGGATGATTTTTTCAATTGGCTTAACCCGATTTCCTTTCTTGTCCACACGTGTTTGCCAATAACGGTGGTGTTTGTCTATGTTGTCTTTCAGTGTTTCCACTACACGTAAAAGCGCAGGGAACAATTTTTTATTATCTTTACTTCCAATGAGTCCTTCTTCGTTCTTTATTTGTATAACTTCCGATTCCGATACAGAAAGATACTGCGTGATCGCTTCTGTAAGACCTTGCTCTTCAACTTCAAGTGTTGAAGTGAACGTAAGTACACCATCGCTTACTATAGCAAGACCTGTTCTCATTTTCCCAAAATCAACTATCATATATGTTCCGTCATCTCCTTCTTTTATTGTAGCTCGCGAGATTGCCTGCGCTTCAATTTCAAAAGACAGTGGAATCATCCCTGCCTTATTAAAGACATCTGTATATTTTGTGATTGTGTTTTTAGGATAAACAGCAACCCCTACATCAATATGTTCTTCTGAACCATTTTTGTTTATAATTTCATAATCAAAAACAGACTCTTTAAGAGAAAGCGGTACATGCTCTTCAAGTTTGAACTCAATAATGCTTCTTATCTGGTCCTCTTCCGCATCTTTAGGAATATAAGTCTGAAACAGATAAACTTTTTCCTCCGGAAGCGAGGCGCGTATTACCTCTATGTTATTTTCTTCCTTCATTTTTTTCAGCTCTTGTGAAAGCTTTTCTACATCTTGTATCTCACCGTTTAAAACCAGCCCCATTGGTATTTTATACTCGCCAAACCTGGAGAGTATCTTGCCCTTTCTGCTGTTTTTGAGCTCGACAAATCTTATTGAATCATCTGATATATCAATACCGACAGCAGGCATCGCCAAAAACTTCGGGACAGGAAAAAGTCCAGAAAAAAATCCTTTTGTTTTTGCAGATTCCATTGCTTTTATTATATCCTGTCGTCTGTTTTATTAAAAGAGATTTAGTGTAACAATGAATACTACAGCGCCAACCGCAAAAAGGAGTGTGAGAATGTTGAAATACTTGAATGCAAATTTGCGCATATCTTCCCCGAAAACCTTCATAATATACCCCACGGCAAAGAATCTAAGAAATCTGCCTGCAACTGAAGCTATTATGAAAACAAAAAAGTTGATGCCGAAAAACCCCGCAGAAAGCGTGAAAATTTTGTAAGGAATCGGCGTAAAGCTTGCTATAAATATTGCCCAAAATGCATTCTGTTTAAATAATTCCTGAACAGTTGTTATATACTGCCCGAGATCATAAGTGTTGATAAGAAACTGGCCTACACTGTCAAAAAGAAGGAGTCCTATCGCATAGCCAAAAGCGCCTCCTATCACTGACCATATTGCCGTAAGAAAAGAATACTTAAACCATCTGTGCTCTTGTTTTGAGCCGAGTATAGCTGCCAAAAGAAAATCAGGAGGTATAGGGAAAAACGAACTTTCAGCAAATGAAAAAAATGAAAGCCATCCCTTAGCATGAACGCCTCCGGCATGTTTTAACATCCAATTACGAAGTTTTATTTTAAAACGAGTCATTTTTGTTTTCTTTATCTAAAAAACTTTGGAGTATAAGAGCTGCCGCTGATGCATCTGTCATTTTATTTTCTCCTTGAATGCTTTTCGCCTGATGTGATGTCAAAAACTCCGGTTCAAAACTGATAGGCAGGGAAAATTTTTCTTGAAGTTTTTCTGTAAATTTTTTTACATCTTTCATCACCGGATTATCCTGTCCTTTATAATCAGTTGATTCACCAATTACTATTTCTCCAATTTTTTCTTTATTTATAATTTCTTTAATATTTCTTAATAAATCCTTATCATTATTCAAAACAAGTTTTGGTATGGCAAAGTTGCTGTTTTCGTCTGAAACAGCAACCCCGATTTTTTTCGTGCCAAAATCAATACCTAAAATTCTTTTTGAAAGATTCATGATACAAACTTTGCAAATGCTATAAACGCTAAGATCAGAGCAGAAATAATCATCAGAAAAATTTTCATAAATTCATTCATTTAAACAGCATATCATAAAACTTGTTTTGATTAACAATCTGTTCTAAGATAAAAATTGGAGAGGTGGCTCGAGTGGTTGAAGGCGGCTGTCTTGAAAACAGCTAAGGGGGAAACTCCTTCGAGGGTTCGAATCCCTCCCTCTCCGCCTTCGCTACGCTGAAGCGTAGCTACGGCGTGACGAAGTCCGCAAGTAGCTACGCGAAAGCGAGATAATTATGTACTATGTATTATGTATATAGCTTAAAATGTAAAGATGGATTCTATATTGGCTGCACAGATAATCTTAAAGATAGATTGAAACGACATCAAAATAAATATATCCCAGCGACCAAAAACCGTTTACCAGTTGAGCTAGATTTCTATTTTGCAATAAAAGATAAGTATATAGCATTTGAATTTGAAAAATATTTAAAATCAGGGTCAGGTAGAGTTTTTACAAAAAGACATTTATTGTGACCGAATACTTTTGCATCATGCTATACTCAAAGTATGAAACACGTAAAATCAAAAGAGATAAAGAAAAAGATAAAAAAGGAATTTAATTTATGGTCAGAAGGAAAGTATATAGATTTCTGGACTGTAAATCATATTTGGGCCGGGGCTGTAATAGCAGGAGTATCTGTAATAAGTAGTGTTCCTTTTTGGACTAGTGTTATTGTTTTATTCTCACTTACTATTGTTTGGGAAATATACGAGACTATTAAAAATATTCGCGAAACAATAGAAAATAGAATACTGGATGTTATAGTAGCAGTGGTAGGTTTTGCTGTTATATATAGTAATGAATGTGCAGATACTAAATAATGTTATCTTAGTTTTAATAATCATTTTACTATTTGCAATACTAAATATACTTGGATATTTAAACTATAGAAAAACCAGATAGCTGTCAGTTTAAGCTTATAAACAACAGTTGTTGAGCTTTAATTCATTGGTTATGATAAAATACTAATAACAAAATGAGAACAAAGCTTGGATTTACAATATTAGAATTGCTTGTTTCTCTCGCAATCATAGCTGTGCTTTTATCAGTCGTGCTTATACTTATGGATAATGTAAGAGAACAGACACGTGATTCAAAAAGAATGTCCGACACACGCGAGATGAGTAAGGCGCTTGAGCTCTATGCTGTTGAAAACGGAAGCTTTCCAATAGCTGTGGAGGCAGTAACAATAACAGGCGAGGACGCTGTCTCAACAACTCTTGAAAGTGCAGAAGCAATATCTGAAATGCCAATAGATCCTACACACCCCACAACTTCTTATACATACCAGTCAGACGCACAGGGTGATACTTATACAATCTCTTTTTGTCTTGAGACAAATAATATAGAAAATTATTCGCAAGGATGCGGAAACACAGTTAATCCTTAACTTTAAAACACTATGGCAACACAACTTCAGTGGCAAGCACTCGAGCACGAACATATCCACAAAAGCTCCGACTGGTTCTGGGCGCTTGGTATTATTGCGATCGCAGGCGCAGTGACAGCGATTATTTTTAACAATATATTATTTGCAATTGTGATTTTAGTCGGAGCATTTACTCTTGGTGTGCACGCAGTAAAAAGACCAAATCTAGTGAGTTTCCAAATAAGTGATCGTGGTATTATTATTGATAATACTTTGCATCCATATTCATCTCTTGAATCATTCTGGGTGGAAGATGAAAGTGTGCAAACATCTCCAAAACTTTTAATCAAATCAAAAAAGCTTCTTGCCTCGCATATTGTAATCCCAATAGAGCATGTATCTCCCGATGATGTACGTGGATTTCTTTTAGAATATTTAACTGAAGAGGAAGATAGTGAATCACTCGCACAAAAAATTATGGAATTCTTCGGCTTTTAGTGTTATCCTCCTTAAGCGCGCTCTCATAGTTTAATGGATAGAACGCTGGCTTGCGGAGCCGGTAATGTAGGTTCGATTCCTACTGAGAGCAAATTATTTAGTTACAAACTTTGTTAGACGAGACTTTTTTCTGGCAGCGGTGTTTTTCTTTATGATTCCTCGCTTTGCCATTTTGTCTATCGCTTTATATGCTTTTGGGAGAAGGACTACTGCCTCTTTTGTCTTTTTCTCTAGAGTGAGCTTCTTAATATCTTTTACTGTGCTTCTTGCCTCATCCATTCTGCGCAGATTAAAAACACGCTTGCGCGCTGAGTTTCTTATAGCTTTTTTTGCTGATTTCGTTATTGCCATTAGGTATAAAAATTAACATAAATCTTTAAAAAACACAATGCCCGCCTGCGCAGGCAGGCTTTACACTTTTTCATTTTAATCTTACACTTGAACTTATGATTGCCCAACTTAAAGGAGAAATCGCCCAAATTGACGCCAATTCCGTCGTGCTTATGGTCAGTGGAATAGGATATAGGGTAAATGTAATGCCTGAGACAATAAAAGAGATTAAAGATTCCGGAAATACAACAATTAGTTTAAAGACTCATCTTGCGGTACGCGAGACATCATTGGACATTTATGGATTCTTAAATACTGATGAACTTGAATTTTTTGAGATGCTTATTTCAATTTCCGGCATCGGCCCTAAATCAGGGCTTGCAATTCTCTCCGTTGCAGATGTAAACACACTCAAAGCCGCTGTCTCCTCCGGTGACAGTTCCTACTTAACAAAAGTCTCTGGTATTGGAAGAAAAAGCGCAGGTAAAATTATTTTAGAGCTTCGGGACAAACTTGGAGCGATTGAAGGTAAGACAGACAGCGATCAGATGCGCGACGAGATGGAAACACTTGAAGCACTCCAGGCTTTGGGTTATTCAATAAGAGAAGCGCGCGATGCAATGAAGAAAATAGACAAAACCACAACAGGTGCCGGGGATCGTATAAGAGAGGCGCTTAAAATACTCGGCAAGCAAGAATGATGGATCCCGTTAGAGATAAAAAAAGTTTGTATTTGGTAAATACGAGATTAAGTTGTATAAGTTATATTAGAAATTTATTAAATAATTTAAGATACGAGAATTTCATTCTCTATCTCTAACGGGATGGAAAAAATACTAGAAATAGGAAGAAAAATAATCCCAACAAAAATTTTCCGCGCGCTACAACCTGCGTATCATTATCTTTTGGCATTTTTCGGTGCACTTTATTACAGATTTCCTTCACGGAAAATTTTTGTTGTTGGAGTTACAGGAACTAAAGGAAAAACTACTGTTACAGAAATTATAAATAAAATTTTGGAAGTTTCTGGAGAAAAAACTGCACTCCTAAACACTATTCATTTCAAAATCGGTGATAAATATGAAAGAAATTTATTTAAAATGACGATGCCGGGAAGATTTTTCATACAAAGATTTTTGCATCAAGCTGTAAAAGCAGATTGCAGATACGCTGTGATGGAGATGACTTCAGAAGGCGCAAAGCAGTTCAGACATAAATTCATCGCTTTAGATGCTTTAATATTTACAAACCTAGCACCTGAACACATTGAAGCGCATGGCACATTTCTAAATTATCTGAATGCAAAATTAAAAATCGCTAAGTCCCTTGAGAACTCATCAAAGAAAAACAAAACAATGATTGTAAACATTGATGATAAATACGCGCCAAAATTCTTAGATATAAAAGTTGATAACAAAATATCTTTTTCATTGAACGATAAAGAGCGGTTTAAATCAAAACTAATTGGAGAGTTTAATGTATATAATGTGCTTGCTGCTGCAACTTTTGCAAAAAGTATCAGCATAAAAGATGAAGTAATTAGAAAAGCTCTCGAAGAGTTTGGTGGGATAAAAGGAAGAGTTGAGAAAATTGAAGAGGGCCAAAATTTTGACTTAATAGTTGACTACGCTCATACAAAAGAATCTTTAGAAGAATTATACAAAGCTATTGGAAAACAGAATAAAATTTGCGTACTTGGGAATACGGGCGGAGGAAGAGACAAGTGGAAAAGACCTGATATGGGTAAGATCGCTGATACTTACTGCAAGCATATAATCCTCACAAACGAAGACCCTTACGACGAAGACCCGATGCAGATTATAAAAGAGATGGCGCAAGGTATGAGCAACAATGAACCTGAAATAATAATTGACCGCAGAGATGCGATAAAAAAAGCGCTTTCACTTGCGAAAAGTGGAGATGCAGTGCTTATAACAGGTAAAGGCACTGATCCTTATATAATGGAGAAAGGAGGCAAAAAAACACCGTGGAGTGACGCGGAAGTTGCGAGAGATGAGCTTCGCCTACTTCACAAAACGCTCAAATAGAAATATTATACTAGTATGAATGCAAAAAGAGACCTTATATTATTAATACTCATAGTAGTAGGACTCGGCATAGCTTGGCTTGTCACAGGAGGACCAGAGCGCGCCAGAGATGAAGGAGTGTTTATTGACCAGCCAAGGCCTATAGGCACTGGGGAAACTTATGGGAAGTTTAGTTTTAGATTTTTACCTTTTATTTCCGGTGACAGACCAAGTACCATCGAAGGTGAAGCAGACAAAGTCCAAGATGGACTGGATGGCGTATCTGACGAACTTGAAGAAGCGCAAGTAAATTCAAAATATACTGATAAGATAGTTATTGAAAAAAGAACATCAGGCCCTAAAAAAAATTCTGTAGAAGAAGAGTATATAATTATCTCCG
>JBHHYD010000020.1:0-8360 GCA_046757385.1 Minisyncoccia bacterium
GACGAAAGGCAGCTCCAAAGAGAAAAAAGGCCGCTCCAAAACGAAAGGCGCGACGCCGACGACGATAAGTCAAACTCTTTAAACAAAGCCCCGTCAAGATGACGGGGCTTTGTTTTTGTGTTAAAATACCTCTCTAAACTTATGTTTAAGCTGAAAAAACTATTTGGAGATGAGAACAAAAAGGCGCTCAAAGCGCTTGATCCTTTAGTTGCTGATATAAACTCCAAAGAAAGTGAAATCTCTGGCCTGTCAGATGAAGCGCTCAAAAGTAAGACTTTAGAGTTCAAGAAAAGAATTTCAGAGAAAGAATCATTAGACGATATACTTCCTGAAGCTTATGCAGTGGTGAGGGAAGCTTCCAAAAGGACTCTAGGCCAGAGGCATTTTGACGTCCAGCTTATGGGAGGCATCATACTCCATCAGGGCAACATTGCAGAGATGAGGACTGGGGAAGGAAAGACCTTAGTTGCAACCCTTCCTGTATATTTGAATGCTTTAGAGGGCAAAGGTGTCCATGTGATCACTGTAAACGACTATCTTTCTCGCCGTGATGCCGTATGGATGGGGCAGATTTATAATTTCTTAGGTCTTTCTATAGGGGTTATAAACCATGAAGAGTCTTACATATATGATCCTGCACACAAAGAGCTTGATGAAGAGCGTGACGAACTCGGTTCTTTTAAAGTAGTTCACGAGTTCTTAAGGCCTGTTTCAAGAAAAGAAGCTTACGAAGCCGATATCACATACGGTACAAACAACGAATTTGGCTTTGACTTCTTGAGAGACAACATCGAATACGAAGCTCCACAACTTCGTCAACGTAAGCATAATTTTGCAATAGTTGATGAGATTGACTCAATACTTATAGACGAAGCGCGCACTCCTCTTATAATCTCTGCTCCGGCTCAAGAGTCAGGAGATCTTTATGCACAATTTGCACAGATCGCACGGCAGATGAATGTAAACAAAGACTTCACAGTTGACGAGAAGATGCGCGCAGTGCAGCTATCTGATGAAGGAATTGAAAAAGTAGAAAAAATACTCGGCGTTGAAAACATTTACACAGAAAAAGGAATCAAATTCGTGCATCACTTTGAAACTGCGGTTCGTGCAAAAGCATTATTTGAAAAAGACAAAGACTATGTAGTGAAAGACGGAGAGATAGTGATTGTGGATGAGTTCACAGGACGATTGCAGCCAGGAAGACGATGGTCAGAAGGACTTCACCAAGCGATCGAAGCAAAGGAAGGAGTTGAAGTGCAGAAAGAGTCGCGGACATTTGCGTCGATCACTTTCCAAAATTATTTTAGAATGTACAACAAGCTTAGTGGCATGACAGGAACTGCGATGACTTCATCTGAAGAATTTTATAGTGTGTACGGACTCAACACTATTTCGGTTCCTACAAATGTAGAGACAAAGAGAGTTGACAACGGTGATCTTATTTTCCAGACAGAGCAAGGGAAATTCAAAGCGATCTCGCGTACCGTTAAAGAGCTTCACGAAAAGGGCCAGCCGGTTCTTATAGGTACTGTCTCAATTGAAAAGAACGAGCTTTTGAGCGCTTATTTGACACGTGAAGGGATTCCGCACGAAGTATTGAATGCCAAAAAGCACGAGCAGGAAGGGGAGATAATCGCGCAGTCCGGAGAGAAAGGCAGAGTCATGATCGCGACCAACATGGCAGGACGAGGTGTCGATATCAAGCTCGGAGGCAACCCAGGCTCTAAAGAAGCATATGAAGAAGTGAAAAAACTCGGCGGACTTTTTGTTTTGGGAACGGAGCGTCATGAAGCGCGGAGGATTGACAACCAGCTTCGCGGCCGCTCGGGCAGGCAGGGGGACGAAGGCGAAACGCAGTTTTTTGTATCATTAGAAGACTCTTTAATGAGAGTTTTTGCATCTGATATGATAAAGAAAATGATGGGGCGCTTCGGAATTGCAGAAGATGAGCCGATACAAAATTCTCTTATAACAAAATCACTTGAGTCAGCGCAGACAAAGATCGAAGGTTTTAACTTTGACGCAAGGAAGCACGTCCTTGAGTACGACGATGTTATGAACCAACAGCGCTCTGCTATTTATGAAAGGAGAGGGAAAATTTTAAAAGGAGACAAAGAGATAATAAAAAGCGAGCTTGAGGAGTTGAGTGCAGGAGATAAAGAGATAGGGAAGATTATTGAAGAAAAGGTCTCTTCTCTTGGAGAAGATGCGTTTTATGATGCAGTGAAGCGTCTGATCCTGCAGGTGATTGACATGCTTTGGGTGGAGCATTTGGAAGTGATGGACTATATGAGAAGTTCTGTGAATTTGCGTGCTTATGGGCAGAGAGATCCTTTAATAGAGTATAAAAAGGAGGGGCTTAGAATGTTCAAAGATCTTCAGGAATCAGCTGATGAACATGTTTTGAGACTCTTGCCGAATATTGGCGGAAGCGCGTTTGTGCGTGAGAGGCAAAAGGTGCAGGAAGTACATAAATCAGGAAGTGTTTTGAATGCAACCGCCGCGCCTGCAGGCGCGGCGGTAAGTAGCCGACCAAAAACAAGTGACGGCACCAGCCCAAGGCTGGTCGGCCCTGGGCCGAAAAAAATAGGCAGAAACGACCCCTGCTACTGCGGCTCCGGCAAAAAATACAAGAAGTGTCATGGGAAATAAATCCTAGGATTCTTGTATAATAAAAATATCCACTTAGAGGCCTTGCCTCTAAGTAATAATATTGCGATAATATATCTATGTCCGTAAGAAAATTTGAATTTACAAATGGAGATTTTTGTCATATTTTTAATCGTGGTGTAGATAAACGAGACATTTTTCTGGATAGAGATGATATTGGAAGATTTTTAAAGAGTATGGAAGAGTTTAATACCACTGATCCAATAGGCAGTATATACGAAAATTCATTTACAAAAAATAAAAAACTTAGAGGCAAGGCCTCTAAGTCATCTAAACTTGTGAATTTTATATGCTATTGTTTAAATCCTAATCATTTTCATTTTATATTGGAACAGGTTTCTGATAAAGGAATAGAAAAATTTATGCACAAACTTGGAACAGGATACACTATGTATTTCAATAATAAAAATGACAGATCAGGCTCTTTGTTCCAAGGAAAATTTAAAGCAGTTTATCTTTCTCTAGATGATCAGCTATTAAATAGTAGTGTATATGTAAATCTAAATAATGAAGTACATCAACTTAGAGGCAAGGCCTCTCAGTTGATTAAGTCTAGTTGGGATGAGTATGTTACGGATAAAAATAATAATTTTTGTAGAAAAGATATTATCTTAGAGCAATTCAATAGTACAGAAGAATACAAAAAATTTGCAGAAGATTCATTAGAAGATATTAAGGAGAAAAAAGATATGGAGAAGCTTTTATTAGAGTAATCACTTAGGTGCCGGGCACCTAAGTGGAGTGTGGATAAGTGGGTAGTTATATAGGCATTTAGGTGAAATAATGTTGTTGTTATCAATTAACAACAGCTTTTTTAATATGTACACATCCAATATAGCCACTTTTTCATGCTCAATGAAAAATCGCGTCGTATTTTACATAGGACTTGCCCTTTTGGCATGTCTTTTTTTATTCGCTTTTAATGTAGGCATAGCTTCAGCTGACCAGCACGATACTGGAGTTGAAGCAGATACTACTATAGTAGAAGAGGAAGAAGCCACTCAAGATGAAGAAACTCCGGCAGATGTTTTGCTTGATGAACAGGTCACAATTGAAGACCTTGATGCAACAGAGGCAGGAGTGCTCCCAGGAAGCCCGCTTCACTTCTTTAAGCGCGCCGGATGGGCATTTCAGGAAATTTTTGAAACTGACCCGGTCGCCGATGCCGAGCTTAAGATACAGCATGCCAACCAGGAACTTGCAGAACTTAAGCAGCTGATTGACGAGAGAGGATTTGCTGACGTAAATCCGGGCACTATAAACGCAGTAATGACACGTTTCGAAGGGCGGCTGGATAATGTAAACAATGTCGCGGAAGCTCTTAGAGAAAGAAAAGAAAGCGACCCAGAAGCTGTTGATGAACTTTTGAACAATTTAACAGACAAGCAATTCAAGTATCAGAAGGTTCTTGAATCTATTGAAAAAGATATAATTAAGACAAAAGAAGAAGATCCAGATGCAGGAAGAAGAGTTGAGGGAGTGTTTATAAAAGTTACAGAGACAAAAGACAAAGCACTGGAGCATTTTGGCGATGTCTTAAGTACAGTTGAAGAAGATGAGCCAGAGAAGATTGCAGAAAGAATTATAAAGATCGCAGACAAGCAGGAAGGAAGTGAATTCAAACACTTGAAAAACTTAGAAGTTCTGAAGCGTTTAGAAGAGCAAGTGCCTCAGACTGCGCAAGGAGCTATCAAACTGGCGCAAGAAAACACGCTTAAGTTCTTCAATCGTGATATTGCATCACTACCTGAAGAAGTGCGCGCAGAGCGTTTTGAGAGATACAATCGTTTTAATTATGGAGACGAGACGAGACAGCTTAGTTTCTTGGACGACCTTAAGCTTCTTGAGGATGTTCCGCCTGAGATTCTGCAGAAAATTGAGGAAGTAAAAGAGTTTGCAATTGCAAAATTTGAAGAAAAAATGAGCCACTTTGACAGTCCGGATGTATTGGATAGCTACATGGAACACCTCTCTGGTGAGAATTTCAACGACATGGTTATAGCAGAGCAGTTTGCAAGCCGTGCTCTCTTTGAAGACAATCCGGAGATTAAGCAAAGAATGGATGAAATAAGAGACAGAAGTGTTGAGGAGTTTTCAGCACGTTTTACTGATTCAGATTCACAGGCGCAAATTGCTAAATTCCAGGAGCTTGAAAGGATCTTAGAAGAGCGTCCGGGTGATCCTAAAGTTATGAGGATGATGCAGGAGCTTGAAGAACAAGTAAGAAGTGATCCGGAAAAGGCGGCGTTTATAGACCAATTTGACCAGCTTGAAAATAAGATGCGCGGAGAGTTTGAAGAGAAGTTTAGAAATGAAGGAGACAGATACTTTGACAGAATAGGAACTCTTGACCCGCGCGACTTTGAAGTTTATCAAGAATTTTCCGGAGAAGATTTTCTTCCTCCTGGAATGGCAGAAATGTTTTTGGATCACGGAGTTGATCAGTATCGCGACTATATGAGAGACGTTGATGATCCGGAACAGTTTGACAGATTCAACGGAAGATTCAGTGATGTACCGCAATTTGTCATTGATGAAATCAGAAGCAGAGATGACGGCTTCGGCGATGCTATGCAATTCAAACGTCAGGCAATGGAGAAGCTTCGCTTTGAGCAGGAGCGCCAGATGGAGATTGACAGGCAGGAAGTTGACTATAAAGAAAGAGAGCTGTTTCATCAGCTTGACCGCGCGCGAAGGCAGGCAGACGAAGACTTCTGGAGAAAGATTGACTCTATTCCATATGAAAACTTTGATGAAAGAAAAGCGCTCTTTGAAGATAAGCGACAGGCGGACCTTGCCCGACTTGAAGAGGAGAATAACGCTCGACTTGAATTATTCAACAAGCGCCTTGAGCTTGATCCATGGTGTGATAGTTCATGCCGGGAGATCCAAAAGCAATTCATAGACCAAGAATTCAGACACCAGAAAGATAGAATTCAGGATGATTATATTTCACAGCAGAAGCAGATTGAGTTTGATCTCGCGCGCGAGAAGGAGAACAACCCATTGTTTGGACTCTGCGATACTCCGGAGAGCTGTGATGTATACTGTCAGGCAAATCCCGGGGTAGAGGCCTGCAAAGTTTTCTTCCCTGAGCCGGTATTTCATGACGATTTCGGTCCAAAGGACTATGACTGCGGTCCGGGTAAATACTTTGATTTTGCAATTGATGGTTGCGCAGTTGACCCGTACTACAGACCGCCGACTGACTTTACGCAGTGTCCGGCTGGTTCACATTGGGATGGAGAGAGAGGATTCTGCGAGCCGGACTTCACGCCGCCTCCATACCAGCCGGTCGTTCAGCCGAAAGTTGACTGCGGCCCTGATGCTTACTTTGACTTCAGAGAAAACAGGTGTATTGAATATCACATAGGTCCGGCTTGTCCTCCGGGGTACTTCCTAGGGCCGCAGGGCGAGTGCAAACAGGAGAACTTCCAATGTCCTGATTATTCTGCAAGCTTCTTCGGGCCATGTCCGGATGGAGAGTTCAGAGAAGACTATATTGACCACAATGGCTGCAAGATAATAGGAGAATGTATTCCATTTGGAGGAGTGATCTGCCCTGATCTTTCTTTGATAGATCCATTGCCATGCCCTGCCGGACAGTACAGAGATATGATAATAGATCACAACGGATGTAAAACATTTGGCCAGTGTGTAGGTGATGTTCTTCCACCGGTAAGTTGTCCTGTGTTTGATCTTGAGGTATGTCCAGATGGAACACATCGTGACGGCGGATACACAAGCGCAGATGGTTGCTGGATACCAGGAAAATGTATAGCGTCTGACCAAACACAATGCCCAGATCTTGGAGCTGTATCTCCTGAACCATGTCCAGATGGGCAATATCGCGAGACTATTCCTGATCAAAATGGCTGTAAGATATTCGGGCAGTGTGTTGGCGATCCAACTCTTCCTGTAACATGTGATGCATACTTTACCGGATATGAATACAATCCTGCTACTGCCACATGTGAGTTCATGAGCACTAGTGGTTGTAGTAACCCATACAAATATAAAACTCTTGAAGAATGTCAAAGTGGAAATGTAACAAATCCTACATCAACAGGCTGGGTAAATTATACATGGTACTTCTCCGATGGCTCTACATCTTCTTCAATTCTAAACAGAACAGACGCGGAGTATACGAACTATATTGCCGATGTTGCATCACAATGTAAAAACATTTCACAAAATTCATTTGGATGGAAACCAGACGCCGGCAACGACGCCGACTGGAACTGGCAGAACTTCGGCATACCTGATTGTTCAGGGACGGCAACGACAAACTATTGGTGCGGCAACAATACATGTGATCCGGGAGAAGATACATACAATTGCCCGGTGGATTGTGTCGGTGCTGTTTATGGAACTTGTGAAAGTTACACAGACAGCGCAAGCTGTACGGGAGCATCTAATTGCTACTGGTATTCAGATTCAACGACATCTTACTGTTACTACGATTCTGGTAGCGGCATCATAGACGGTGACAGTGGTACTAATTATGGATACTGCGGAGACAATGTTTGTGACGCCGGAGAGGATTCACTTAACTGTTCAACTGACTGCGGAGGAGGAACTACAACAACTACAAGTACTATGGGAGGATGTTTCTACCCAAATGCTACTATAAACGGAGCTTCTACAGGATACACTGTCTGGTGTGAAACGGATTATTATAATTGTCATCAGGGTGATAATACAGGAGCTTCTGTAGATCTTGCAAACCTTTCACTTGGCGCTCCAAGCTGGTGTGAGAGCGGATATGACGGAAGTAGCAGTACAAACACGACAAACACAACTTCATCAACAGTCTCATGTGAAGGAGCTGGTGGCTTTGATTGCCCAAGCGGATACGAATATGATGCAAACGGATGTGTGTCAGGGTGTTTGCCTGATTATTCAGAGCCAGTATGTCCAGATCTTGGTCTTACATGCGATAATGGATACGAATATGATAGTACTGGCTGCGTTACAGGATGTATTCCTCCTCCTGCACCAACATGTATGACAGAAGCTGACTTCGGCACATGCAGTGATGGTTACGAGTATGATTCAAGCGGATGTGTAATCGGATGCTTGCCTCCGCCGCCGCCTCCTACTGATACAACAACACCTCCCGCAGAAGAACCACCTCCGGCTGCAAATGCATGGGGTGCATTTAAGTCACTCTGGGGATTTTAGATGAAGCTCTCACATATTTGGTTCTTTGTTTTGGTTGCAATTGCTATCTACATTGCAAGCAGGGTAGAGTTTATAGATTATTTCAGTCAGTTCATAAAAAATGATGCTTTAGGAACTGTTTCATTCATTTTCCTCTTTGCTCTTGTTACAGTCATTGCGCCTTTGACCGCGCTTCCTCTTGTCGTGCCTGCAAGCTCCATCTTCGGACCGTTTCTAACAAGCATTTACAGCATTTTAGGGTGGACAATTGGCGCAGTCGTAGCATTTACGATAGCGCGTTATCTAGGTAAGCCAATCTTGGCTCACTTCATATCACTTGAAAAGTTAGAGAAATATGAGAAATATTTCTCGGGAAATGTCGAATTCTTCGGACTCGTGCTCTTGCGCTCTATCTTGCCAGTTGACCTGTTGAGCTATGCTGTAGGGCTCTTAAGCAGGATTTCCTTCAAAAAGTATTTACTTGCAACAGTCTTAGGTATAGCGCCGTGTGCCTTTATATTTGG
>JBHHYD010000021.1:0-8337 GCA_046757385.1 Minisyncoccia bacterium
TGATAGGCAACCCTGTATTTATCCAAACTGCTTTAGAAAATTCACTACTTCCACCTATTATCATTCCTTTATACTCTAAAAATACCTGAATTATTGCGTCTATATAGTTTTCAGCTACAAAAAATTGCAGACTTCCCCCAACAACTGGTACGATGCTTTTTAATACTTTTGTATCAAGATCCATTTCACAATCATAAGTTACTACAACTCCACGATCATTAATGCATAAGTACTTGTGTTTTTTTAGATTTATAGGACCGTTCCCAATGTTTATATGCCTAGTACATATTGGTATCTCATATATCTTCATTTCTACTTCCTCCCCAAATAGTTAATGAGCTATTTTCTAATTTGGATAATAGCAGTATGAGATTCTTTGTCAAATTATTTTCTCACAAAAAGCGGCTCTGGCATTTTGTTTTGTTTTACAGCGTTTTTTATTTTCTCGGATGTTTCCGGAAGAATTGGTTCAAGCATTTGGGCAATTGAATATAATTTCATCACAATATTTTTTATAATTTCAATACCTTTTTCTTTATCACTCTTTATAATACTAAATGGTTTTTCTTCTTGAATGTATTTATCAAGATCGCCAATATGCTCCCACACCAAATCAGCTGCTTTGTTTACTTCAAAATTTTCATAAAATCTCTCCTCAAGGACTGTCCTTTTCCCGTCGCAAAGCTCCTCCTTAAGGGCAGTCCTTCTTCCGAGATTTTTTGGAAGATCAACTGGTTCATCAAGATGTGTTTCAGCAAGTTTCATTATACGCGCGGTTAAGTTCCCGATTCCGTTTGCGAGGTTTGCATTGTACACCTCTTTAAATTTCTCCATTGTAAAGTCGCTGTCCTCAAATGGATGCACGTGACGCGCAAGATAGTAACGAAGAGTGTCTGTATCGTACTGGACAACTAAGTCATTCGGGTTTATTACATTGCCAACACTTTTGCTCATTTTCTCTCCTCCTACTGTTATAAAGCCGTGAATTACAATCTGTTTTGATGGTGGTAATCCAACTGACATGAGCATCGCCTGCCACATTGCAGCCTGCTGACGCACTTGATCTTTACCTGCAAACTGCGTTACAGGCCACCACTTATTAAAGTTTTCCATATCCTCCGGCCATCCTATTGCAGAGATATAATTTACAAGCGCATCAAACCATACATACATCACATGTTCTTCATCTCCAGGTACTGGCACTCCCCACGGCATTTTGGACTTCAAGCGTGAAATACTAAAGTCCTCGAGCCCTCGTTCGACGAATTTTTTGATTTCATTAAATCTAAAATCTGGAATTACTAATTGTGGATTTTTCTCGTAAAGCTCTAAAAGCTTTTTTTCATAATTTGAAAATTTAAAAAAATAATTCTCTTCCTCTATAATCTGAATCTCTTGTTCAGGATGCTCGGGGCATTTACCATTAACCAAATCAGAATCTGATTTCTCAAGCTCACATCCTGCACAGTATTTTGCTTTGTATAGTTTCTTTTCAATGTCGTCTTTTGCTGCGCTTCTTTTCCAAAACTCTTGTGCAGCTTTCTTGTGATGTTCGTCTGTCGTTCTTATAAAATTATCGTGACTTAAATTAAGGGTCTTTTTTAACTCTCGAAACTTTTCCGCATATTTATCAACATATTTTTGCGGATCCATATTCACCTCAAGTGCTTTCAAATAAACCTTTTGCCCGTGCTCATCTGTCCCAGTATTGAAAAACACTTCACTTCCGGAAAGTCTTTTGTATCTTGCAACGATATCAGCTGTAACAAATTCAAAAGCTGCGCCGATATGCGGGTCAGCGTTTACATAAGGCAGAGTTGTGGTTAGATAGAATCTATTATCCATGACCCAGTTTAGTCTTCTGTGAGTGTTTTTTCAAGAATGTTTCTTTTTCTTTTTGTATATCCTTCACAAGCTCCTGAACAATCGCCGCAATTGGGACAGAGAGAATAATCCCGAGGAAACCCGCAAATTGCGCGCCTACAATAAGTGCAAGAATAACAAGAAGGGGCGGCACTCCAACAACTTTTGTCACTACAAGCGGATAAATAAGATGATTCTCAAACTGCTGGATTATAAGATAAAGACCTGCCACTAAAACTCCAAGAGTGAAGCCCCCGTCAACACCTGCTATTACTATACCAGGGATTGCCGCCAATATTGCCCCAAACAGCGGTATAAGCTCAAACACTCCAGCAAGCACTGCGAGTAAAAGCGCGTATCGTACGTCCAAAACTGTAAGCCCAATGTAGACCAAAACGCCGACAATAAGAGCAAGTATGAGCTGGCCCTGCATCCATCTGCCGATCTTGAACTGCGAGCGCTTCCACAAATCAAGTATATAATTCTGATGCTTTACGGGAGTTACAACACGCAGAAAATCATCAATGCCGGTTTCTTGAACAGCAAAATAAAATGAAAATACAATTATAAGGACAAACGACAGCGCCCCGCCGAAGACTACGCTTATTGATTTTATAAAACCTTCCGATACATTCGTAAATGAAGATTGTATATTTAACAGCGTCTCTCTAAGAGAAAAACTCTGAACAACAGATTCCGGATTTGAAAGGAATGTACTGCCAAATGTGCCTGACAAGTCAAAAAGATTTGTATATTTAGGCAAAAACGCCAAAAAGTTTGACGCTTCATCTAAAAGAGGTGGTACAAAAAAGTAAAAAATTGATAATAAACCAAGAACTACAATTACATAAACCAAAAGAACGGAAACGATTCTTGGTATCCTGTAAAACATGAACCATTTTGTTATCGGCTCAATCGCAGATGCTATAACAATTGCAGTCATTACTATAAGAACAAGGTCTTTCAGAAAGAAAAGTGCCACAATCAAGAGCACAAATAAAATGCTTTTTATAATAGTTCCAGAACTTATCGTAATGTTCATATTTTTAAAATGTTCCATAATGCATTTATAATAACATTATATAGAAATTGATGAAACAATATCTTCTGTTTTTACTCTTTTTTGCTCTCCGCTGTCGCGATCGCGGAGTGTTACTGTACCATCTTCAAGTGTATCAAAATCAACAGTAATGCAGTTTGGTGTACCGATCTCATCTTGCCTTCTGTATCTTTTACCAATGTTTCCGTTGTCATCAAATATAGTTTGTGGGATTTCTTTCCTAAGAATTTCAAATATTTCGCGTGCTTTTTTTACAAGCTCTGGTTTGTTCTTCAAAAGCGGAAATACGGCTACTTTAATAGGCGCCAAATTTGAAGGAAGTTTCAAATACGTCCTCTTCTCGCCCCCTAATTCGTCTTCTGTATAACTCTCAGATAAAACAGCAAAAACAGTCCTGTCCAAGCCAAATGTAGGTTCTATAACATGGGGAATAAACTTTTCTCCGGTTTCATCGTCTAAATAATCAAGATTAAAGTTCTTTAAATCATAGTCAGTTCTGTACGCAAGACCATAAAGCTCTTTGGTGCCAAAAGGAAAATTGTATTCAAAATCAATAGTTCTTTTAGAGTAATGCGCTCTGTCTTTTTCAGAAACTTCAACTTCTGTTATATTCTTACCGTCAATTCCGATTTCTTTTAGCCATTTATTCATCTGCTGTTTCCAATAGTCAAAATATTTCTCCCAATCTTTTTCTTTTACAAAATATTCAAACTCCATTATCTCAAATTCACGCGCGCGAAAAAGAAAATCGCGCGCGTTTATCTCATTTCTAAATGACTTGCCGATTTGGGCAATCCCAAACGGTAGTCGCGGATGAAATGAATCAATTATATTTTTAAAATTAGTGAACATCCCCTGTGCATTCTCCGGACGAAGATAAGCAACAGATGATTTGTCTTTCATCGCACCGAAATGCGTTTCAAACATCAAATTAAACTGGGCTTCACTCTTAAGCTCTTCTCCGCATTCAGTGCATTTATTGTTCTCCAGAGTGTCAGTTCTAAAACTTTTATTGCATTTTTTGCATTCGACGATTGGGTCAGTGAAATTTTTAAGATGCCCACTTGCTTCCCATACTTCTCTGTTCATTAAAATTGCAGAATCAAGACCGTACATATCTTCCCGGCTTTCAACAAATTTATTCCACCACAAATTCTTTATATTGTTCTTTAGTGTTACACCATATGGACCGTAGTCCCAAGTGCCGGCAAGTCCCCCGAGTATCTCGGAACCCTGATATACAAAACCGCGGCGTTTCGTTAGTGATACTATTTTTTCTAATTTGCTTGCCCCGTTTGAAATTTTTGAATTCATAGATTATTTATATTACACATTAACTTCAATATTTAAAAATTTTGTTCGGGGTTTTCTTCTTTCATCCCGTTAGAAATTTTGTTTATCATAATATTATTTTAATATTTTATCCTGTAAGAAATTGATGGGATTTCTAACGGGATTCATAATTTTACTTTTATTCAGCATTGCCACTAACTACATCTCCTCCACCGGACGGAAAGCTTGAATCAGTAGTAAGTTTTGTTGTAAGCGCTTTCTTCGTAGCACTGAGTTCGGCCCCTGCGAAACGATCAAATCCTGTTATCATCTGTCCGCTTACAAGTATAGGGCTGCTTCCGACCTGGCTTATACTCGGCAGAAATCCTATCTGAAATGCCACTTCCTTTTGTCCTGAACTTGAAACCTCGCTTTTAGGCTTAATACTTCCAGCATCCCATGTAATCTGACCTCCTAAAGGATTGAATGTTACAGACTCACTTGAAGGACTTACGTTTCCTGCCCACCTGACATATGAAGGAAGTGATGCGACTACACGCGTATTATCAACAATATTTGAAGAATTGGTAATTGTCCAGATTATAGTATATGTTGTTTCTTTTTCTGCTTCCGGCGGAATAGGACCAGTATTTGTAAATGGTCCTGAGAAGTAAAGTGCGCGTGAAGTCAAAAGTAAGTCAGACGCAAGTTTTATTGTCCGTGTAATTGATGAATTGATTTCCTGCGGTACTTGGTTTTCTGAAACTCGTTTGCCTTTTATGCTAATCTCCAGAATTATTTCAGGATTTTTGAACGTATTTCCAGAAGAGAGCCCTAAAGATGAAAAAGAAAATGCTACTCTGCCGGACTCCCCCGGCTCTAAGGATGCAAGATCGCTGTTCGTTTCTCTGCTGTAAGTTATTGTATTGTCAGATGACCTGTAAAATCCTTTACCAACAGATATTGAAAATCTATCTAAAGCTTCGCCTTTTAGTTTTACTTCAATCTCACCGTCTGCAACACGCACTGGCATATTATTTGTCCAAGTTATGTCAGCGCGCACTTCATCTCCGATTCCGGAAACATATTCAGAAGATTGGTCGCCGTTTAAAGCGAGCGCGACTCCTACAAACGGCTTCTTGATAGCGATTGATTTCATGGAAGTAGTGAAAACAACCCCGAGTTCCTTTTCGTCGCGCTCGCTTTTAACTCCTGATGAAAACCTGAATACTCTTTCGTCATTATCTTCGCCCGCAATTACTCCCTTTAGTTTTATTGTTCTTTTTCCTTCCGGCTGTATATCCCCCAAGTCCCACACACTGTCAGTAAAAGAAGGTTCTGGAGATGCTGATATAAATTCAAAACCAAACGGATACTCTACAGAGAGAAGTGCGTCTTTAATTATCGTATTTGAATTAGATACAACTGTAACGGTAAAGTCTACTTCCTGACCTGATGTTGCTTCATCAAGACCGGAGATAGAAAGGCCAAGAGGAGAAGAGATTAATGTCACATCATATATCTTCTCTGTAAAGAAGATTGCGTTTGAGCCGTCTATCCTATACTCAACGGTAATCTTGATATTCTGCCTTGTATTTTGAGACCCGAGAAGTATTGCTTTTACAGTTCTTTGCATTATCTCTCCGGGGGCAAGTGTGCCTAACGTCTCCCTGTGCCTTGGGAGTGACCGAGAAATATCAACCGCACTGCGCGTGCCGTCCGGATATTCGACGAGAAGATCAACAAGCTTTATGGAAACATTATTTTTATTTGTTACCGCAATCTGAAGTGAGAGCTCCTCTCCTCCTGATATTGTTGCAGGACCTTGGACTTCTATATCAATATTCTGCGATGAGACAATGTTTGAGCCGCCGAAAAAGAAGTATGCAGAAAATAAAATTGCAACAAAAAAGAAAATGGTTGACGCAATAAGAAGTGTTGAAAGCAGCGACCGGCGCTTTTTCGGCGGCTCTCTGAAAACAGGCCTTTCCTTCTGGTCAGACCATCTTTGTTTTGTATTGTGTTTAACTCTGCTAAGCGGCCTGCGCCCTCTTGTACTCAATTGTTTCCCGCGCGAATAAAGCCTTTTGCGCATTTGTTCTATACTGCTTCTATCTTTTGGCATGATATGTATTATACCACAATGTTTTATTTATAGATGCGCTTCTTTGAGGGCTCTGTTGACGGCAAAGATAATGTCTTTTCGTTTAGATTCTGTCTCTTTCAGTAGTTTATAATTTATTTCGGTTAACCGAAGCAATTCGGCAAAATTATTTTTCTTTGCGATGTATCCTAAAGAATAAAGAATCCGCAAGACTACTAAATGCTCAAAGTTTTTAAGCATTTCTTTATTCATTTTATTTTCTTTCATAAATTCAAGCCCATAAGATAAAGTGTCAAACAAATAATCATTTTTCTCTTCTCCATGTACCAATCTCTGCAATAAATCTAATATCTGCGTAATCGTAAATAATTTCTCACTCTCACCTTTCAGTTCATTATGAAGATTATATCTCTCTTCTGCTCCTGTGAGCCTCCACACATCTTTCCCGCGAACAAGAGTTGCATATGTACAGGAAAAATCCTGAAGAGAGTAGCGCAGTTTTGACTTTTCTTCTCTTACGCTTTTTGCTACAGCTTTTACAAGCCCTATGTCTTTTGTGAATAAAGATATGTATTTACTAGCCTCTCCAGAGTCTACTGCCCCTAAAACAATGCATTCTGTACTGTACAAAGTATGCATATTAATTATTTACTACTTTAAATTTAAAACTGTAAGAATCAATTCTGATTTCATCTACATCAACATTTGTAAAGTTGATTTCTTTTGTGAGAGTTCCCATCTTTATCTGCTCAGAGAATTTTTCAACAAATTCTTTACTCTTATCATCAGTTTCTATTTCAAGTTCAATAGAGTCTTGTGGTGTAAGACCCGCATTCTTTCTTTCATTTTGAATCGCTCGTGTAAGTTCCCGCACTGCGCCCTCGTCTTTAAGTTCTTGCGTGAGTTCTGTATCAAGTTCGACTTTACCATCAGCTCCTTCTTTATATACAACTTCTTTTACATTCACTTCGTCTTTTATTAATTGCGAAAGTTCATTATCTAACTCTTTACTGGTTTCTACTGTGAGTTTGGCCAGCGGCTGACGCACTTTTATACCTCTACTTGCCCGTGCTTCAAGACCAAGAGATACTATTTTTCTAACTTTTGTCATATCATCTAAAATTTCTTGTCTGTAATGACTATCTCTCGGCCAATCTTCTAAGTGCACACTTTCTTTTTCACCTCCTGCGCGCTTATAAACATCCTCTGCAATAAACGGTGTAAGCGGCGCCATCAGTTTTGAAAGTTGAAGCAAAACATATCGAGTAGTCATAAGCGCGTTTTCTTTATCCTCACCCTCTACTTTAAATCTATCTCTTGAACGGCGAATGTACCATTGTGAAAAGTCTGCAACGAACTCTCTGATACCACGAGCTGGTTCAAAAATATTATATTCGTCCATGTTTTTTGTAGAATCAGCGATAAGTTTATTGAGTTGTGCTAAGATCCACACGTCGAGCACATTTGTGCTCTCCAATTTTAAATTTTCAATTTTCAATTTTAAATTATCAGTATAGAGTTCGTAGAATTTCACTATATTATTCAAAAGGTTAAATACTTTCTTTATTACCTCATCAACGCTTCTCTCATCAAAGTTCTTAGAGTCTCCCGGCTGATTGACTGTGTACATCCAAAAACGAAGTGCATCAGAGCCATATTTGTCTATCATTTCCCACGGATCCACCACATTACCAATAGATTTGGACATTTTCTTACCCTTTTTATCTAAAATATGCCCAAGTGAGATTACATTTTTATATGCCTTGCCTTTGTTCATCAAATTCCCAATTGCGTGAAGTGTGTAAAACCACCCGCGAGTTTGGTCAATCGCTTCTGATATATAATCCGCCGGATACCCTCCATTTTCAATTAATTCTTTATTCTCAAACGGATAATGGTCCTGCGCAAATGGCATAGCCCCAGAGTCAAACCATACATCCATAACTTCTTTTACTCTTTCGAGCTTATTTCCTTTTTCATCTTCAAGTTCTACTTCATCAATATAAGGTCTGTGCAAATCAAGTTCGTAGTTTTCGTT
>JBHHYD010000022.1:0-8310 GCA_046757385.1 Minisyncoccia bacterium
CAAATGCCTGGTCAGCGTAGAGTATTTTTGAAAAATGCAATTGAAGATATTATTTTGCCGTCGCTTTTTTTGAATTCAAGTTTCAAATTATTTTTTTCCTTTCCAAAATGTTCTACATTTTCTATTAGAGCATCTTCAAACAAAAACAGGGGCTTCGGATTTCCAATACCAAACGGCGCAAGCTTTTCTATTGTCTTGTATGTATTCCAATTAACATCATCTATAACAATTTTTTTATCAATAAACATCTCTTCACTGTTGTCTTCATGATGTTTTTTAGCTTCTTCGTATGAATCGCTTAGAGTCTCTTCAAGTGTATGAACATTTTCATTTGTGACAGAGAATCCTCCAGAATATGCGTGCCCGCCATATCCTACAAAAACCCCCTTAACCATTTCCATCATATTAACAAGATTTACACTGCCATCAGACCTGCAAGACCCTTTAAGTAAGCCGTCGTTTTCCCTACCCCAAAGAAACACTGGCCTATCGTACTCCTCTACTATAGAGTTTGCCGCAAGTCCCAAGAGCGCTGGTCTCCAGTTTGGATTTCCCATTACGATAACCTCTTTGAGCTTAGGAAGACCTGTAATTCGTTTTTTTATCTCCTTTACGATCCCTGCAACAATTCCTTTTCGTTCATCATTTATTTTATTGAGGTATGTGGAAAGTTCATCTGCTTTTACTTCATCATCTGTTATAAGAAGCTTAAACGCATCATATGGAAGATCCATCCGAGATGCGGCGTTGATACGAGGAGCTATCATAAACCCTATGTCATCTTCTGTAATCTCACGCTGATCTACTTTTATTTTTCTGCAAAGTTTCATCAGCCCGACACGCGGAGATTTTCTCAAAACTTTAAGACCATAGTGTGCAAATGTTCTGTTCTCTCCTCTAAGCTCCACCATATCTGCAATTGTTGCAAGCCCGACCATATCAAGTAACCACTTTTCCCATCCTTCTTTAATTTTGAAATCACCTTTCTTAATCAGTCCCTGCACAAGCTTGAATGCAACTCCTGCACCTGATATTTCTTTGTATGGATATTTGTCTCCCTCTTGTTTTGGATCTATTATCGCAAGTGCATCGGGAAGTTTGCCGTTTGTAAGATGATGGTCTGTGATTATTACATCTATACCAAGTCTGTTTGCATGCGCGACTGTTTCAACGTCTGTAATACCGCAATCAACCGTGATTATTAGTTTGACATTGTCTTTTGCAAATTCTTCAACTGCTGACATATGAAAACCATATCCATCTTCATGCCTATGCGGAATATAATTTTTAACATTTTCATATCCAATCTTCTTGAAAAAATCATGAAGCACGACACCTCCTGGTATACCGTCGCAATCGTAGTCACTATAGATTATTATTTTTTCCTGCCTGCCGGCAGGCAGGGCTTTTTTTTCTATTGCCGAGAGAATCCTTTTCACAGCCTTTTCCATGTCTTTCAGAAGAAATGGGTCATGTGTATGGCTGTCATAATCATGATTTAGAAATGCTTTAGCACTTTCAGATGTTCTAATTCCTCTATGAAAAAGCAACTGCTGCATCAATTCTCCATATTCTTTAAGGTCTTTTAGCTTGCTTTCTGGTACTGTTTCTCGGGTAGGATATTTAGACATTAATACATTTTAGCATATAATAAGCCCATGAATGACTGTTTATTCTGCAAAATAATAAGTGGAGAAATTCCGTCTCATAAAGTATATGAAGACGATAACTTTCTTGCCTTTTTAGATATAAATCCGCGCTCGCCCGGACATGTACAAGTGATTCCTAAAAAGCATTATAGGTGGGTATGGGATATTCCAAACTATTGTGATTACGTGACTGTGATACAAAAAATCGCCAAAGCTATTCAAGGAACATTCGGCACTGATTCTGTATGGTCAAGAGTTACTGGAGAAGAAGTGCCTCACGCGCACACTTGGCTCTTCCCCGACCCGCGCGAGGCAAAGGGAGACAAGAAAGATTTTGAAGGGAATGCTAAAAAAATAAAGTCTAATCTTTAAGTGCTTCTATTCCAGGTGTTGTGCCATTTAAAAGAAAGTGGAGCATCGCGCCTCCTCCTGTTGATACAAAAGAAAATTTATCTTCAAGTCCAAGGTGCGCGATTGACGCCATAGTATCCCCTCCTCCAATCATCGTCTTAGCAGAACTTTCTGCAAGTGTATGTGCAAATGTTTCTGTTGGTTTTATAAAACCACGCTCATATTCTCCAAGAGGACCGTTCCATAATATAAATTTAAAGTCCTTAACAAGTTTTTTAAGAAGTTCTACCGTCTCTGGACCGGAGTCGGTAATATTATCATCATCTCCAACTTCATTTGGTTTTTTAATAAATATTCCATCTGCATTTTGCACAGTAACATCAATTGGAATCATTATTTTCTCATTCTCTGCAAGAGCCTTTAGACCAACTCCAGTATCTGAAGTTAAAGACTTGCCTATATTATAGCCGCGTATTTTAAAGAAATCGTGAGCAAGTGCGCCAGAAACAAAAACTTTATCGTAAATATTTAAAAGTTTTTTAATAAGAGGTTCCTTGGTTTCAAATTTTGCTCCGCCTAAAATACAAAGCGCTGGCGTTGTCGGGTTTAAAGCACCAGAGAGTTCTTTTATTTCTTCTTGAAGAAGAAGCCCTATGAAACTGGGCAAATACTTCGGAATACTTACCACAGATGCATGCTCTCTGTGCGATACAGAAAATGCATCGTTCACATAAATATCCCCATAAGATGCGAGTTCTTTTGCAAATTCTTTGTCATTACTGCATTCTCCTTCATGAGTACGTAAATTCTCAAGAAGAAGTACTCCCCCATTTTTTATTTTACTAACAGCAATTTTGGTTTCTTCACTTAAAACCTCTTTGGCAAAAGAAATTGGAAAATGTTCCTTAAAATATTCATACACGGGCAAAAAAGTGTGTGCTGTACCTCTTCCTATGTGACCTATCATTATGATCTTTGCGCCTGATTCTTGGAGATATTTTATAGTTTTTAAAGAACGACGCAGACGATAATCATTGATTATTTTACCCTCATTTACAGGCACATTGAGAGTTGCGCGTAACAACACTTTCTTCCCTCTCAAATCTTTAATATCTTGTATTTTTTTCATACGCTCCTCAAGGTCGCACCTCTCTACGCGAGCCTGCCTGCCGGCAAGGCAGGGAACGACCTTTTCCCGCGTTCGCAATCTTTAGTATTTCACTAAACTCTCCTGCATCTAAAGACGCATGGCCCACGAGAAACCCATCGATTTCCCCCTCTCTCAAAAGCTCCTTTACATTGCCCGGCTCTGCCGACCCTCCGTAAATAATAGGGATGTTAAGGGCAGTCTTCTTATCATAAAGCTCTGCAAAAATTTTTTTAATAAAGATATTCATTTCATGCATTTTATGAGGAGACATCGCATCATCTGTAGTTTTTCCTATCGCCCATATAGGTTCGTATGCGACAATTAAGTTTCTAAGCATTTTCCTTTGAACCCCTGATAATGCAGTTTTCAGCTCCTCTGTAAGAAACTTTAAATAAAGTGCATGCGCATCTCTTTTGCTCTCGCCGATGCATAAGATTACATTGAGCCCTGCTTTTAAAGATGCAATAACTTTTTTGTTTACCATTTCATTTGTCTCACCAAGTTCTCTCCTTTCTGAATGTCCCAAGATTACATACTTTGCTCCAACACTTTTAATCTCCTCCGGAGATACTTCACCAGTATAAGAACCTTTTTCTTTCCAAAATACATCCTGCACACCTAGCGCTATCCTGTGTCCGGAATAAAGTTTGTTAAGAGGGGATATAAAAACATATGGCGGACATATAACAGTCTGCACATTTGTAAGTTTACTTGCAGTTTTTTTAATGCTCAAGAAAAGCTTCTTGGCATCCGTCAGACTCTGGGGATTCATCTTCCAATTGGCTACTATTAGTTTCTTGTTTTTAGGCATAATTATATATTACCATATCTATATCTCAAGCCAGCTGTCTATGTTAAACTCTCCGCTTGGACCACTTGTGAATATTAAATTAGCTATCCCGCTTTCATAGATTACTTCTGCACTGTTTTTTAAACGAATACGATACCCAGTTGCCTCTTTTAGTGTAATATTATTCTGAAGTACTATTTCTCCATGTCCGGCATATACAAGAATGTCCCCGCTTACACTGTTTTTGACATCAATAGCTTCTTCATCTTCTCCATTTTCAGCACTATTATTTTGTGAAATTATCAAAACATATGAACCAGAAGTTCCAGAGCCGAAAAATTCAGCGCTGTTTGAAAGTTTTACTTGACTGCTTTCTAGTCTGTCTGAAGGATTATCTGCAATAATTGCCACACTGTTGCTGCCGAGAGACGGGGAAATACGGATAATTGAAGAATTAGTTATCTTAATATCACCAACAACCCATATTGGACCTAAAAGAGTAGTTGTATGATTTCCTTTTATTTCCAAATCACAGTTAATTTTTACCGGACCAATTGTAACATCAGAATCAATTTTATACGGACACGGAGAATTTATAATACCTCCTGCTTGGGCATCGGCCTCCCACTGGTTTATAGTTTCATCAGAAATGGGCAATGTGCTTGTTGCCTGATCTGCGCTCCATGGGTATGGCACTCCACCAACTGTCGTATTAGAAATAGTTTGATAATAGGCATCAACATCAACTTCAGAATCAGAAATTGTATGCGCATATGCTGAACCTGTAGTATGGATGTCGTCTATCAGACCCGATGGTCCAGCAGATATTGCATCTCCGTCAACCAAACTTGAACCTTCCCCTTGTATTGGACCATTTGAATATGCATTTCCGACAACAGATGAGGAACTATCAAGAACAATACCGCCGTCGCCGGCTTGAAGACCATAATTAAATGACGCACCTTCTCCTTGCGTAAGCAGAACTCTTGTTGTTCTTATAATATTATTTTTATCGCCAACAGAGACAACTTCTCTTTTGTCAGCCAAAACTGCAGTCGTAGCTGTTGCGGTAATATTATTTACTGAAAGAACTTCTGTGTCAGAAAAATTAAGTCCGTTTTTAATACGATACACTACATCTTCAACCGCGCCTTCCGACAAAGAGAAGCTTTGTTTTGATTCTTCCAAGTTGCGTGTAATCTTTATATCTTTAAGCACTGGAGATGAAACACCACCCACAACAATAAGGCTTCCAGCGAGAAGAAACATGACTGCTGTTATCATGGCCTGGCCTTTGTTCGTAGGAATTTTATTTTTATGTAATTTAATCATATTAATTTCTTAAAACAGCGAAAGAATAAAAATTCTTTGTTTTTGTTAAACTACCGCGAGTATTGGATATAGTCATCTCAATTCTAATTCCTTTTGTAGTACTATTATCAAGCATTCTGAATACTAAATTATCAACTGAAGATCCTTGTTGTACCAAAGCCCCCATATCAACATTGTTTTCTTTTATCTTAAGCGTGCTGCTGTCTAAATAAAATTCAGTAGTTGTAGCACTCGTTGTAACTATTAGTCTGCCTGGATGAACATCAAAAACACTCTCTGCAATATTAATACCTTCCGCAGCTTTAACTTCACGTGTTATGCGTTCAATAGTTGTTAGTGCGGAATTATTTATATCTCTTGAAATTCTGAGAGAATTGTATGATTTTGTGGTCACAAGAAGGACGTTAACAACAAGCGCGGCCATAGCAGCAATAATTGCAATGTATATTAATGACTCTATTAAAGAAAATCCCGCTTTTTTGTTGTGATTAATTAGCCTCATATTAATCATTGAAGATATTTGTAAAATATGTAGTCGTGTTTACTTCACCCCCGTCCCACAAAACTTTAGCTGTAATTTGTATTGTATTCGGGTCCAGTGTTTTGGAATCCGGAGACGTGGAAGCAACAATATCGTCATCTGAATCACGGCGATACACATCTTCAATTGTTATTGTTCTATCAAATACATTATCAATGGACGCTTGGGCTGTTGTGGTAGCTTCCCAATTTGATCCGTCAAAAGCAAGATTGTAAGGTACGCCTTTTGAGAGAGTGCTTATGTTTGCCGTCCATCCGCTGTCTCTTATATATCTGGATGCTTCTATACTTTCTTCCAATATATATACTGCCTGAACTTTTTGAGTATTAGATAATCCTGTACTAACAAAAAGATTAAAAGCTGTGATTAAACCTACAAGAGAAAGAGAGATGATAGTTGTCCCGATAATAATCTCCATAAGACCCATGCCTTTGGAATAGTTATTATTTAACTTAATTTTTCTCTTTTGCATATTCTATAATTCTATTATTCCAGATACTTCAATAGTGATTGTCTTTGATTTTGAAGGGTCGGAAATTAGTGAGAGTGTTATTGTTCCATTTTGGCTTGTTTTACCCGTTAACCTTTGGAAAATTATGTCATCCCCTCCCCCAGTGAGAGAGATGTCCGAGATAGAGATCTTTGAAGAAATGATTGTGGTATTGTTGTCCGGATCAGAAGACGAAAATACACTACCTTTGAAAAGAATTACCTTATCGGATTCAAAATGCACACCGTATGATTCATTATCAAGTGATGCAAGCGTCAGTGCACGCGCTTCATTTAATACTGAAGTTACTTCACTTACAGTAGAATTAAGAGATTGATTTTTATTAAACCCTGAAAATGCGCCTGTCACAATTGTAAGCAATATAATAGACACAGCTACAATAATAATTGTCTCCGTCAATGAAAAGCCTTTATTCATTATTTAATTGTAGCAGAAAATCCTTGTCTTTAGTGAAAGCTCATGTGTATTTAAAAAATAGCACAACCACTCCAGTTAACTGGAGTGGTTGCTTAATATTAAACTACTTCATTCGAATGAAGTAGTTGGTACTATGATTAATCATAGTACTTGGTAAATAGAAAAATATTGGTATTTTAAGCCACTCTGAACGGCTCAACGCATTGAGCCGTTCGTTGTATTTACATTTGTATATACAAGTGCTAATATAGATACATGAAAAAGATAAATAAAAAAAGTTTTCCAAAAATTAAATCGGATAAAAAAGCTGAAGAGTTTGTTACTAAAGCTGATTTAGTAGATTATAATTTTTCAAAGTTTAAAAAAGTTGATTTTGAATTGTTGCCCAAATCACGACCAGTAAGTCTGCGCCTACCAGAAAGTTTATATAAGATTGTGCAGAAAAAAGCGAAAAGCAAAGGCATTAAAACACAAAAGTTTATACGCAGTACGCTTGAGAAAGCTGTTTCTTAAAACATTACGCTCCTCAAGGTCGCACCTTTCGCTCCGCGCAAGGAACGACCTTTTCCCGCGACATTATATCCCGCTTGAGATGGAGTAAATAGGACTTACCATTGAAACTGCAAAGAATCCGACAACTGCGCCGATTAGAATCATAAGGAATGGTTCAATAATTGTGGACATATTTTTTGTCTTCTGTTCTATTTCATCCTCATAGAATTCCGCTGTCTGAAAGAGCATGTCAGAGAGCTTTCCTGTCTCATCGCCGACTGCAATCATCTCCCCTACTAAAATAGGATAGAGTTTTTCGTTTTCTATAAATGCTTTGGAAAGAGGACGGCCTTTTTGTATATCTTTTTTAGATTGTTCAAGAACTTCTTTATAATAAGAATTTTGAATTACATCTTGAGTAATTGAAATAGCATTTACAACTTCAACACCGGAAGAGAGGAGTGAAGATAGCGTGCGCGTTGTTCTTGCGGAATTAGTTTGTTTTACAAGTCCTGAAACAACTGGGGTGCGTAAGATGGCAAATTCAAACATACGCTTGC
This sequence comes from Minisyncoccia bacterium, assembly GCA_046757385.1. Taxonomy (GTDB): domain Bacteria; phylum Patescibacteriota; class Minisyncoccia; order Phycocordibacterales; family UBA2163; genus UBA2163. The sequence continues at coordinate 7,794 of JBHHYD010000022.1, forward strand.
CTTTCTTTGAGCGAAATCCTACTACAGCACCCATACTAATAAATAGCATCAATATCAGGGCTATAACAGTATTGTCTTTAAGAAAATCACTTAATGCAATTATAAATTGTGTACTCCTAGGTAATTCTACTCCAAGCTCTTTGAATGTCTGACTTAGTGTGGGTACTACATATACAAGCATAACAGCTCCTATAACAAACATTGCAATAACAATAATTGAAGGATAAATCAGAGCTCCTTTTATTTTTTTCTTCAAATTGTTTGCAAGCTCCATCTGTTTGCCGACAACTCTCAAGGACTCCGCAAGTCCGCCGGATTCCTCTCCTGCTTTTATCATTGAAATAAAAAGTGGTGAAAAAACTTTAGGAAATTTTGAAAGCGAATCATGAAAACTTGACCCTTTCTTGATGCTTGCGCCTAATTTCTTTACAACTTTCTGAAACTTCTTGTTTTTTGACTGTTTACCAAGCACCGACAGAGCGCGGGAAAGTGAAAGCCCTGCTTTTATCATTACAGC
>JBHHYD010000023.1:0-8302 GCA_046757385.1 Minisyncoccia bacterium
CTCTCAAATGGAATGGTAAGTTTTTCCGAGCTTGACGATACTATAAAATATTTAAAGGCAAAAGGTGTACCTATTGCTGTACTTTATTGCATAAGCCAGTATCCTGCAGAGCCGGAATATTTTAATTTAAGTACTATCAAACGGCTTAAAGAAAAATATCCAGATATTGTGATTGGTTTTTCAGATCATTCTGTTGGTTATGACATAACACTCGCCGCTGTTAAACTTGGCGCAAAAATTATTGAGAAACATTTTTCTCTTTCTCGTGATTTGTGGGGTTCAGATCACAAAGTGTCGATGACGCCGGATGAAATGCGCGCGATGGTTAAAGCAATACGAAATAAAGAATATGAAAGCGTTGATGAAAAGCCATATTACGGAGACATAAAAAAAGAGCTTGAAGGAGCCAATAATAAATTTAGGCCATATTTTAACAAGTCACTAATGGCGGGATGTGATATTCCAGAAGGAGCTGTTATAACAAAAGATATGGTATTTGCCATGCGTCCAAGGATGTATGCGGGGGGTATAAATTCTGAGAGAATAGGAGACATTGTAGGAAAGAAAACAAAGAAAACTTTGAAGAAATATGATCCAATTACTACTGACGTAATTGAATAAAGTGCTGAATATTATACAATAAAACAGTATATAGTCAATGACACCAAGCAGTATATTTGGGCGTTATATTAAAACAAAGCAGTTCTTTTAATTTATATCCACAGAAAGGGGGAGGAAATGAAGGCAAATATAATAGCTGAAACATGCCAGAATCATAATGGCGATAGGGAGATTTTGGGAAAGATGATTAAGAGTGCAGCAGAAGCAGGCGCAACACATGCAAAAAGTCAGATGATTTTCTTTGATGACCTTACGCACAGACTAAGATTTGACACAGGATTTAGGGAAGAAAATGGTGTTGTCAAAACTATTACGAGACCGTACAATGCAGAGTTGGAAAGGTTAAAGAAGCTTGACTTAACTGAAGAAGACCACAGATGGTTCATAGAAGAATGCGCAAGGAACAATATCACTCCTTTAACAACTGTTTTTTCCAGAAGAGGGATTGAGCTTGCGAAGAAACTAAAGTGGCCAGAGAGCATAGTAAAAGTTTCAATCCAAGACATAATCAGTTTGCCTTTCTTGAGAAAATTATGTGATGTATTTAATCATATAATTTTATCAACTGGCGGTGCTACAGATGAAGAAATAAAAACAGCAGCCAAAGTTATTAAAGAAAAAGGTAATAAGTTGACTTTACTTCACTGTGTTTCAATTTATCCTAATCCGCTGAATCTATGCAACATTGCAAGGATGAAGTTGTTAAAAGAGTTTGCAGATCATGTTGGATTCTCTGACCATACTCATGTTGAAACAGATGGAATAAAAGCATCAAAGGTGGCAATAATGGAAGGCGCTGAGTTTATTGAAAGACACTTTAGTGTCTTAAATGCTGAAGAGACTAAAGATGGACCTATATCGATTGGACCTGAACTTTTACATGAACTTGTTGAATTTGCTAATTTACCAGATGAAATAAGAGATAAAGAAATTTTTCCACAGGCAGCAGGTGATGTAAGGTATATTGATATAGTGGGCTCAAAAGAAAGAGAATTGTCAGCTAAAGAGTTGTTAACTATAGATTATATGCGTGGACGATTTGCAACTGATAATAAATTCAATTGGGAAGAATGAAAAGAAATACAGATGACCCTCTTAGCGCATAGCGTTTTGGGGGTCATATTTTTAAAATGTTATAGTATATTAGATATATTATATTACTAATGAAAAACATAAAAAACAAAAAAAGAAAAATTTGTTTTGTTATTACAAGCTTTATTCATTACAGCAGGAATTTGCTGGTGCTTGAAGAATTGAAGAAAAGAAAAGACATAGATTTACATATTGTTATAGGTGGAACAGCACTTCTTTCAAAATATACGTCAAAATATACCCAGATAAAAACACTTCTTGAACAAGCAGGTTTTAAGAATCTATATGAAGTACATTTCAATCTTGAAGGTGATACAGAGACAGTAAAAGCAAAAACTGTGGGTATAGGGATTGTTGAATTTTCAAATATTTTCAATAATATAAAACCGGATATCGTAGTTGCTCGCGGGGATAGATTTGAAGTTCTTGCTGCTGCAACAGCGGCATCTTATATGAATATACCAATAGCGCATATTGAGGGAGGGGACGTCTCGGGGACACTTGATGAAGCTGTACGACACTCTATAACGAAGCTTGCACATATTCATTTTCCTACCAACGATCAGTCAAAGAAAAGGATTATAAGTATGGGCGAGAACAAAAAGTATATATTTAATTTCGGCAGTCCTGACATAGAAATGATAGAAAAGATGTTAAAAAGCAGAAAAACTTTTAATATATCCAAGACTGGAAGCGGCGCAGGTGTAAACTTAAAAGACGAATTTATTATTGTAATGTATCATCCGGTAAGCACGGATGTGAAAATATTGAGTGAAAATACAAAGAATCTTTTAAATGCTGTTCACGAGACTGGAACACAGGCATTATGGTTCTGGCCTAATGTTGATCTTGGCTCGGAAGAGATATCTCACGAGATGCGCATGTTTAGCGATAAAGTGTCTGATCATAAGATAAGGTTCATGAGATATCTAGAGCCAGAGCAGTTTAGTTATATATTGAAGAATGCAAACTGCATGGTCGGCAATTCTTCAGCTGGTATAAAAGAATGCTCTTTTTTGGGTATTCCGGTGGTCAATATAGGTTCAAGGCAAGGTAAAAGATTACGCGTGAAGAATGTTATAAATACATCAGAAGAAAAAGAAAAAATCAAAAAAGCTATAGAGAAGCAATTATTAAACGGGATATATAAAAAATCAAATCTATATTATAAGAAAAATACAAGCAAAAATATTGCCAAAACATTGGCAACAATTAATTTGTATGTGCAAAAAAGTTTTGCAGATTAACTACTATGGATAAAAAACAAAAAATACTTGCTGTTATTACAGCGCGGGGCGGTTCAAAGGGGATCCCACGAAAAAATATAAAAGAACTTGGTGGCAAGCCCTTGATTTCATATACTATTGAAGCTGCTAAGAAGAGCAGCCTTATTTCGCATTTGATTGTCTCAACTGACGATAAAGAAATTGCGGAAATTGCAAAGAAATATGAAGCAGACGTGCCATTTATGCGTCCAGAAGAATTATCACAAGACAACACACTGCACCTTCCAGTAATGCAGCACGCAGTTTCTTTTATGGAAGACAAGATTGGAGAAAAATTTGATTATGTAGTAATACTTCAGCCGACATCTCCTTTTAGAACAAAAGAGGATATTGACAATACAATTCAGAAACTTATTGATACAAAAGCAGACAGTGCTGTATCTTTGGTTGAAATTGAAGAGAATCACCCTGTAAAGATGAAGAAGTTAGAAGGTGATAAAGTACTCCCATATTCTGTAGAAGAAGTATTTGGTACAAGAAGACAGGATCTACCTATCGCATACAAACGAAGTAGTGCTGTGTATGTTATGAAAAGGGATCTTATTATGAAAGACAATGAACTTTATGGCACGTATACCGCAGGCCATATCGTACCGAAAGAGCGTTCAATAGATATAGACGATCCTTTTGATTGGATAAAAGCGGAATATATACTCCATGAACTTAAAAAGAAAAATGAAATATAAAAAATATATAATTTTGAATTTCCTGCATGGCAACAGTCCGTATCTTAGAACAACTGAACTTGCTATAGCTGTTAATGATTTGCTAGAAGAAAAGGGGATGGAGCGTATGGGGATTATTGTACCTTGGGCGTACAAATTGAGACAACAGAAGATAATGAAGCGTAATTTCAAGGATGTTATAAAAAAACATCCTGACGAGATCTTGCTTGATGAAAATCTTGGGATGTTATTAAAAGATATATTTTATGATGGACATAATTACAATGATTGGCTTAAATTTTTCTTAAAGAATTATAAAAATACTGAGAATAAAATTCAGAAATATTTTACTAATGGCCTAACTGCACAAAATTTTAGGAGCAAAAAAATCTCGATTGACAGAAGTCAGATTGAAATGGAAATTAGTAGATGTTCTATAATTGATTTTAAGATAAAACCATCTTATTACACATCGTTTGCATATTATTCGGATATACTTGAGCGTTCAAAAAGCGCTGATGCTGTAAAAGTTGAAGACAATCTACTTGATGAAGGCGCAAAATATTACCACAAAATAGAGGCAGACAAGACAATGCGTTTTATAGCAGAACCTGCAACATTCTCTTACATGGGAAACAAACCTTCAAGACATAAATCTGAAGTATTCACTCCTCCGAATACTAATCAAAAACTTAGAAATCCTTTTCTTAGATTTATAAGAAGAGGCGTTTATGTCACTATAACAGGTGTATACGGATTGAATCATTTGTTTGACGAAATGCACAAAATGCACCTTAGCGTATATACACACAAGACTGGTTTTATGCCTTTCAGCAAACGTGCTCCTATAGATGTTATTTCACATAGGAATGTGTTGATGCATTTTGCCAGGGTCGGTTGGGGCTCTGCATGGCTTTCATTTAATACTGAAACGCCGCTGATTGCACTTCCTTATGATTCAAATGATGAACCAGAGGTATATTTCAATAATTTAAGTATTGAAAAACTCGGAATAGGCAAGATATACAATGGAGAACATCTGAACGAACTTCTTAAATTTACTGAAGAATATAAAAAAACAGTCAAATCTATAAAAATTGACTTGCTAAAAAAGTACGGAACTCTAGACGGTGTAAAATACACTGCTGAGAAAATTGTTGATCATTATTTGAAGAGTGTTGTGTAAATAAAAATGTGATATAGTAATCTCCATGGATATAAAGAAAATACTAAGATATTTACTCATAGGCGGCATATTTGCGGTACCTTTTATACCCCTCTTGATATCTAGCTCAATGTTCTTTCCGTTTATTACAGGAAAGAACTTTGCATTCAGGATTTTGGTTGAGCTTCTTTTAGGCGGATGGGCGGTACTAGCAGTTTTGGATAAAGCGTATCGCCCAAGATTTTCATGGCTTTTAATATCAGTGCTGTCACTGGTTGGCATAATGGCATTTGCTGATTTCTTTGGTGTCAATCCTTTTAAAAGTTTTTGGTCAAACTTTGAGAGAATGGAGGGCTTGATCTCTCTTATTCATCTGGCGGGATATTTTGTAGTGACAGGGATTGTACTTAATACAGAAAAGCTTTGGAACAGGTTTTTTAATACTTCAGTTATTGTAAGCGTCATAATTGGTTTTTATGGTCTTTTGCAGCTTGCTGGGAAGATCAAAATAAATCAGGGAGGAGTAAGGCTTGACGGCACCTTTGGCAATGCATCGTACTTGGCTATCTACATGCTCTTTCATGTGTTCATTACTTTGTTTTTACTTGTCAGGTGGAGGGGCGGCGCATGGATGAGATATATTTATGGTGCGGCAATAATCTTGCAGCTTGTAATCTTATACTTTACTGCAACGAGAGGAGCAATCCTAGGGCTTGTTGGCGGGGTGTTACTTACTTCAATTTTGATTTCGATTTTTGAGAAACAAAGGAGACAAGTCAGAAAAATTGCAATAGGAGTTTTAATTGCAATAATTGTGCTCATAGGGGCTTTCTTTGCTGTAAAAGATACTCAGTCTATAAGAGAAAGTGCAGTATTGAGTCGACTTTCTTCAATCTCAATTGAGGATGGTACACCACGATTTAAAATCTGGAGTATGGCATTTCAAGGCGTTAAGGAAAGGCCGTTACTCGGGTGGGGACAGGAGAATTTCAACTTTGTTTTCAATAAATATTACAATCCGGAGCTTTTCAGCCAAGAGCCGTGGTTTGATAGAGTTCATAATATATTCTTTGACTGGCTGATTGCAGGCGGTATATTAGGGTTTATCGCATATTTCTCAATACCAATATTCATGCTCTACTACTTATGGAGGCGACTTGAGATAGATCTATCTGTGACAGAAAAGAGTTTGTTTACAGGACTTTTGGCCGGATACTTTTTTCACAATATGTTTGTGTTTGATAATATAGTAAGCTATATTCTTTTCTTTTCCATTGCCGCTTACATTCACACACATTCAACTCTTAATAATAAAGCGACAGATAAGACAGATGAAAATAAAGATGGAGGGAGTGGCGTTTTAAACAGAGTCGCTATACCCATAATCATAATTGCATTAATTTCATCAATTTATTTCTTAAATATAAAAGGAATTGCGGCTGCTCGTACTCTTATCCAGGCGATTGGTCCGCAAGCTGGAGGACTTGAAGTAAATCTAGAGAAATTAAACAAAGCGCTTTCTTACAGAGTTGTAGGCAAACAGGAAGTAATAGAACAGACTGCAACTGCTGCTATGCGAGTGAAAAGCGGAGGTGCACCCATTGAAATGCAGACAAAATTCTTTGAACTTGCAAACGGAGAAATGGGCAAACTTGTAGAAGAAAGGCATGAAGATGCACGCATACGCATTTTCTACGCCGCATTTCTTAACAACTTCAACTTTTTTCAGGAAGCATTGCCGCATCTGAAAAAAGCAGTGGAACTTTCTCCTAAAAAACAGACAATTGCTTTTGAATTAGGCACTGCGTATCTGAATCTTGGGGAAGCTGATAAAGCTTTTGAGATTTTTGAAGAGACATATAATTTAGACACCAATTTTAAAAACGCGGAGATTATTTATAGAGTTGGAGGGATTTTTGCCGGAAAAGAAGCACAAGTAAATGAGCGCATAGGACCTATATCAGACAATGACAGAGCAGATAACAGAATTATTCAAGCTTACGTAAAAACAGGAAGGTTTGGCGAAGCTGCAAAATCTCTTGAACTCGCTCTTTTGAAGAATCCTAATGATCCTCAAAAATTCGTGTCTCTTGGTGCGGTATATCTTGAATTAGGCAGGAGACAGGATGCGATAAATGCTATACAAAGGGCGGTAGATTTGGATCCTAATTTCAAAGAGCAGGGGGAGTTCTTCATTCGCGAAATAGAAGCTGGACGAAATCCATAAAAGCGAAAACACCGCCCGAGGGCGGTGTTTTCGCAGACTTTCGTTAGAGCCACTCAAAAGTGGCACTCACATATTAAGTATAGCAGATTGTGATTTTTTGTCAAATATATTATTATTTATTGTACGTTTGCGCTCAGTTACGGCCGGCGGCGGCACTCACATAGACTTTTATTGGAGCTCGCTCCCGCCGGCCATAATTTGGCGGAAATGTATTTATGGAAATAAAACAAAACATCCCGCTCAAAAATCTCAACACATTTAAAGCAGGCGGTAATGCTGATTATTTTTGTGAAGTTAAATCTGTAGATGAACTTAAAAAAGCGATTGAATACGCTAAGGAAAACAAATTGTCTGTTTTTATCTTAGGCGGCGGCTCAAACATTCTAGTCTCTGACTCAGGGTTTGAAGGGCTTGTGGTCAAGATCGAGCTTAAGAGCATTCTCTTTGAGGGTGAGAAGCTTATAGCAGGTGCAGGGGAGGATTGGGACAAAGTTGTAAACGAAGCAGTCCAAAAAAAACTATACGGAATTGAAAACCTCTCTTTTATCCCTGGATCTGTTGGCGCAGGCGTAGCAGGGAACATTGGCGCATATGGAAGCGAGATAAAAGATGTTTTAGAATATGTAGAAGTTCTAGATACAGATAATTTAAAGACAACAGTTATAAAAAATAAAGAATGCGAGTTTGATTATAGAAATAGCATATTTAAGAAAAAGAAAAATTATATAGTAACAAAAGCTTGTTTTAAACTCTCACAGGACAGAGAATTAAATCTTTCTTATAAAGATGTAAAGAAATATTTTAAGGATAATAAAACCCCGACACTTAAAGAAATTAGAAGTGCAATAGGAAAAATAAGAAAAGAAAAGTTTCCTAATCTAAAAGAAATTGGCACTGCTGGATCGTTTTTTAAAAACCCGATTATTGAAGGAGAGAAAATACATCTTGCAAAAATACTTGATGATATAGGGGTGAAAGGGCTAAAAAAGGGCAGTGTTGGGCTCTATGAGAACCAATCACTTGTAGTAATTAATTACGGTGATGCAAGTGCGAAGGAGATAAAAAACTTTTCTGACAAAATTGCAAATAAAGTTTTTAAAAAAGAAAAAATAAAAATCACTCCCGAAATAATTTTTGTCGGAAAATTTTGAAAATTGGTCATTGAAAATTGATAATTCGAAAAAACTTTGTAAAAAAGTTTTTTTAGTTATCCACACTTTTTTTAAAAAAATTATTGTTTTAACTT
>JBHHYD010000024.1:0-8292 GCA_046757385.1 Minisyncoccia bacterium
GAAGATCTTACCTGATTATCTTGAGATAAAGAAAGAGTTGCACAAGCAGGGGTTGTTCTTTCAATAAGGAATACCTCAACGGCGTTGAGTTAATCAACAAAAAATCCAAGGGTGACCCTTGGATTTTTTGTTGGAAAGGTATGCTAAAGCATGCAGATTTTACTTGGTCACAAATATTTTTCCTGACGGAAAAATTTCGCGACCCCGGCTCGGAATTTTTGCCTTTCGCTTTTGCTCAAACAAAAATATACCTGCGCCATCAAAAATTGCCCACAGGCAAAGCAGTTTGCCTGCTTTTCGCAATTTTTGACCCCTAGGAGAGTCGAACTCCTGTTACCAGGATGAGAACCTGGCGTCCTAACCACTAGACGAAGGGGCCTATAATTAAGTTTACGAAGCTGGTACCCTATCACCTCGTAAACATCGGTGATTTCCAAGTATAACTTGGAACCGGATTAAAAACAAAGCAGTTTGTTTTTAATTCACACCCGTTAGACGATGGAGCCGTATTTAGATATTTTACATTCATTTTTAAACTCGGCAAGTAATAAAAACAGCGGGATGCGCGCATCCCGCTGTTTAGACAAGTCCGAATTTTATATTTCTAACTAGTCTAAGTAACACGTCATGATTATACGGACTTAGAACCCATCCAATATCCCTGCGATTTTTAAAATTGCAGAATTTTAGTAGAACTTTCATTCTATTTTCATTTCCACCATAAAATATTATTGGGTAAATACACGGATTGTCTTCTATAACGATATTAATTCCTTCGATAATACTGTCACCGCTATATCCGTAGCGTACTATTTTTGAGAAAAAGTAATCTAGATCAGCTAATACTATATTCTGTATCCCAAGTATCTTTAAAAAATCTCTGATTCCAGCGACTTTTTCAGAATCACATGAGCTTGCAAATAAAAATATCTTATCATTTGGCATAATTATTTCCTCCTCCTTATATAAAGATGAAATACTATGTCTCTGATATTATTTAAGCATAATTGCAGTATTTTACAACTTAATAATTGAACGGCTAAACTTCTCCGAAGTTTAGCCGTTGCTATTGTAACACTTATTTATCTATGTTAAATTCATGAGGAATTAGTTATTTAAAATAATTAGGAAGAAGGCGTAACAATGTTTCAAGATCCGATTGAAGGTTTCGTCACCATTACTTTTGGGGTCGTTGCATTTGTCGTATTTTGTATAGCAAAAGTACATTTCATTTATATTTTAAGAAGGAGGAATTTTAATGTTGATGTTGCTAGGATTTTTCATTGCATGGGTGGTTATTATTTATTTTATTATCTTCTTTAAGGTTGGGACGTGGTCAGTGATCTTGTCCCTAGCTGGAATCACGACTATAATTGCGTTTGTAATGACAATCATGTATCCCGAACAGTATGAGATTGTTAACAAAGTAATGTTCAGTGGAGACACAGTATTTCATGAACTCATGTTTATATTTGTAGGTGTAATGTTAAGTATAGCAAGTAGCTTTTTAGGAGCTCTTGTAGGTGTGATAGGAACTTTCTTCGTTAAAAAATATAAAGTTAGAATATTAAGTGCAAGAATCTGAAAGAACAAAAGCCTGCAGGCACCACCCTGCAGGCTTTTTCTATGCTAAACTAATTTTATGCAAGGTATTAAAGTAAAAATGAAAGCAGAAAATGAAAAGACTTTGGTTTTTGATGTGCATGTGGCCCGCCTGCGCGGAAACCGCTACGGCGAGGTAAAAGAAGATATGGATTACGAAGTGACGGTAGAAAGAGGGGATTATGAAAGGCTAACTAATGGAGGGATTACTCCGGAAGAACTTGTAGAAAAGTCTTTCAAGTTCCTGCTTGAGCGCGAATCAAAAGAATCAATCTTGAAGCAATTTAACCTTATGGAGATCGCGCGCTACTTCCCCGAATACGAACGCGAGATATCTGAGTAACCCTTGACAAATGATTCATAAGTGATACCTTTCTGAATGAAACTATATTTTTTAAATTCAATTTGAGGAGATTGTTATGGTGGAAATGAACTATGAAAGCAATCAGGATCTAAAAAATTTAATAAAATGGCTTGAATCAACGGGTCCAGATGAAAAACCTGATGAAATAAGAGATTTGTTAAAAGAGGCTATAAACATTGGGATAAATTTGGTTGAATGTATAAAAAAGATAAGGGGTCAGCAGAGCTATGAAGAAAGGGTTCAGCTTTTAAAGGAAATAATTGAAGATAAGAAACGAGAAATAGAAGAAAAAAATTAAGACCCGTCCGCATAATGCGAGACGGGTCTTCTTCTTCAAAACTAGATCAACAATAAATCAGAATGGAGAAATGATCTAATTTAAGAAATATAAATTTTTTCCTATAAATTTCCTCCTTATTTTGCATTTCTGTTGGAAAAATAAATGATAGTTTAATTACTTTAAGTCTGCTAATATAATATAATATAATTACACATTTGGCAAGTATTTATCCACATATGAAAAAACAGTTAAATAAAGCGTTTTTTGAAGAAAAAGCGTTAAAAGTGGCGCAGAATTTGCTCGGAAAGTTCCTTGTTATAAAAGGAAAAGCCTACATGATAACAGAAGTAGAGGCGTATGACGGCTTCCGCGACAAAGCGTCTCATGCGCATAAGGGGAAGACAGCGCGCAATGAAGTGATGTTCGGCGAGGCGGGGTATTGGTATGTGTATTTTGTGTACGGAATGTACAACATGCTTAATATTGTAACAGGGAAGAAAGATTATCCAGCAGCGGTTTTGATACGCGGTGTAGAGGAAGTAAATGGGCCGGGGAAACTTACAAAGATTTTAAAGATAGACAGAAAATTTAACAAAAAGAAAGCAGAGAAGAAAACTGGACTTTGGATAGAAGACAGGGGAGTAAAAATAAAGAAAAAAGAAATAAAAAGGACCCCGAGGATCGGGGTCCAGTATGCCGGTAGTTGCGCTAAGAAGCCATACAGATTTGTTTTGATAGAAAATAATCATCAATGATGCATTTCCCATATGGGAAAAGAATTTTGTCTGTATTCAGTTAATCTCATCTTTTTCTTTCTGTCTTTTGCGAGCATTTCTGAAACTTCTTTTGCTTCAGTTCTTTCAGGCGCTGATTTTTTTGTCTCACCACCGTGTTGCCCTAAACGTGAGCAAACAGCTGATACATATTCTTCTGATAGTTCTAATGCTTTTGCATGATTTCTTACTAAATCTACAAATGATAATCCTTTAGGAATGCCTTTTTCCCCGTACTCTTTCCGAACATTTTTCGTTAGGTGAAATAATTTTTCCGTATTTAGCATCACTGTCTCCTCAAATATGGGGTTATAAAGAATGTTTTAATCTGACTAAAGTATACCAAAAAATGTGACTTTGTCAATGGTTTAAATGTGGATATTTGCAAAATCCCTAAAACATTGGCTAAATTGTCCACAAAGCTTGACTTTATATACACAATTTTGGTACTATGTGAAAATTCTACGAGAAGCCGTAAATGGAAAATAAACAAGAAATACCAGAAGAAACAACCGGCATAGTGGACGAAACATTACCAAATGCATTATTCCGGGTGGTCCTTCAAAATGACGAAAAAATCATCGCGTATCTTTCAGGGAAGATGCGCAAATTTAGGATAAAGGTCCTTGTCGGGGACAAGGTGATAGTTGCTATTGACCCGTACGGAGGAAAAGGGCGAATAATTAAGCGACTTTAAATATGAAGATAAAAGCATCAGTCAAAAAAATATGTGCGCAGTGCAAAACTGTAAGAAGAAAGAGACGAGTCTGCGTGATCTGTTCTAACCCGCGTCATAAGCAGAGACAGGGATAGGACGAATTTTCAATTTTCAATTATCAATTTTCAAACATGCGTATATCAGGAGTAACAATACCAGATAAAAAAAGATTAGAGTACGGACTTACAGCCGTGTATGGTATTGGGATTTCCAAATCACAAACTCTTCTTGATAATTTAAATATAGACAGAGGAAAGAAGCCATCGGAGTTGTCTGCCGATGAGGAAAACAATATTAGAAAGATGGTGGAAGGAGAGAGGATTGAAGGGGAACTTCGAAGAGAAGTATCAGGCAATATCAAAAGACTAAAAGATATAAAGTCATACAGAGGTTCTAGACACGCAAAACGTCTTCCCGCAAGAGGTCAGAGAACAAAGACAAACGCAAGGACACTCAAAGGTGTGAAGAAGACAATGGGCTCTGGAAGAAAGAAGCTTGAGAAAACTTAAAATTTAAAATGGGAAAAAAGAGAATTATAAAAAAATCAGGAGGTGAAGCAGACAAAGGACTTAAGTCCCGCTCGCTTTCTCGTGTCCCTAAAAAGAAGCTTGACGCAGGCGTGCTTCATATAGAAGCTACTTATAACAATACAAAAGTATTACTGACTGACAAAAAGGGCGGTTCTGTGATGTGGTCTTCAAGCGGGTCACTTGGCTTTAAAGGTGCTAAGAAGGGTACACCGTTTGCTGCGGCAAAGGTCGGCGAGCTTTTGGGAGAGAAGGCTTCAATGATAGGAGTGAAAGATGTAGATGTTGTGATAAAGGGTGTCGGCGGAGGGAGAGAGTCCGCACTTCGCGGCTTTATAACAAAGGGCATCCAGGTCTCCTCTATAAAAGACACTACGCCGGTTCCTCACAACGGCCCGCGTCCTAAGAAAACCCGAAGAGTATAAATATTTAAAGTATTATGAAAATAGGTCCAAAATACAAAATAGCAAAAAGATTAGGGAGCCCAGTGTTTGATAAATGTCAAACACAGAAATTTGCCCTTGCAAAAGACAAAGCATCAAAGAAGGGTAGAACTGGTAAGCGTCCAAGGCAGATGTCAGAATACGGGCGTCAGCTTATTGAAAAGCAGAAAGTGAGGTACACATACGGGATTGCAGAAAAGCAGTTGTCTCGATATGTAAAGGAAGCGGTCGCAAAGAAAGATGTAAAGCCTGCGGCAGAGCTTTTGGTAAATCTTGAATCCCGTCTTGATAATGTTGTTTACAGATTAGGACTTGCAAAGAGTAGGCAGATGTCACGACAGATGGTTTCTCACGGGCACATAACAGTCGGAGGAAGGAAAGTTACTATACCTTCATATAGAGTATCGAAAGGTATGAAGATAGGAGTAAGAGAGGGAAGTAGAGGTAGTGGACTTTTTGCAAACACAAAGGAAGACCTCAAAGACGCTACAACTCCTTCGTGGATTTCTTTCGACAAGAAGACGCTTGAGGGAGAGGTTAAAGAAAAACCCATGGGGGATGCCACAGAGCATATGTTTGATATAGGCTCTGTGCTTGAGTATTACAGTCGATAACCGGAATTTTCAATTATCAATTATCAATTTTCAATAAAATTTATTAATTAATTAACTTATCATTATGTCAGAATACAACGTATCACTTCCGTCAAAACCGAGAATCGTCTCGGAAGAAGAGTTTAAAGGCACATACGAGATAGACAGTCTTTACCCTGGCTATGGCCACACGCTTGGCAATTCCCTAAGAAGGATAATCCTCTCATCGCTCCCCGGTTCTGCAATAACGTCAGTAAAGATTGACGGCGTCCAGCATGAATTTTCAACAATAGACGGTATCAAGGAAGACGTAGTTACTATACTTCTTAATCTAAAAAAGGTAAGGATCCAGATGCTTACAGATGAACCGCAGACTCTCACTCTTGATGTCAAAGGTCCAAAAGCCGCAACAGCCGGTGACATCAAAACTCCTTCTCAAGTAACCGTACTTAATGGAGACCAGCCTATAGCAGAGATAACTGACAAAAAGGCAGGGCTTTCTGTTGAGATAACTGTAGAGCGCGGGCTGGGGTACGTGTCAAAAGAAGTGCTTCAGAAAGAAAAGGTAGATATAGGAGTGATCGCGCTTGATGCTATCTTTACTCCGATAAGAAGAGTGAACTACGAAGTTGAAAACATGCGTGTCGGCGACAGGACTGACTTCAACAGACTGCGGTTGTTTATTGAAACAGACGGTACATTGACTGCTCACGATGCACTTGAGAAATCAATAGAGATAATGATAAATCAGCTAAAAGCAGTTGTCGGCTTCAAAGAAGAGGAAGTGGAGCCTGAAGTTACAAAAGAAGAACTTACAGATGAAGAAGGAAAAGATACGGCAGATACCCCTAAAGCAGAGACAGAAGAGGTGGACACGGAATTTTTGAAAACCAGAATAGAGTCTATTAATCTTTCAGCACGAAATGTAAACGCACTAACTGCTGCAAACATCAGGACAGTGGGCGGGCTCGTACGAAAAAAAGAGAAAGATATATTAGAGATTGAAGGACTCGGCAAGAAAGGACTTCAGGAGATAAAGAGAGCACTGGGGAACTACGGCATCACACTAAAATAAAACATGCGACATCATAACAAGAACAAAAAGTTTGGACGAGTAACAAACCAGAGGACAGCTCTTATGCGCTCTTTGGCGCGGTCTCTTATTTTGAAGGGCAAGATAAAAACTACAGAAGCAAAAGCGAAAGCCTTGCGGCCGTTCGTTGAGAAGCTAATCTCAAAAGGAAAGACAGGTACGGTCGCTTCCAGACGTCTTGTAGTGAGTCGGCTTGGCGGAAGCAAGGTTGCCACAGCTAAATTATTTGATACACTTGCTCCAAAGTACGGAAAGCGCGCTGGCGGATACACGAGGATCACAAAGCTTGGGACGAGGGCGAGCGACTCGGCTAAAGAGGCAGTTATTGAATTTGTGTAGTATATGTTAATATAAAGCAATATGAACACAGTAATCATTTCAAAAGAAATAAAAAAAGATTTGAAAAGTGCTTCTCATAATTTAGGCATTTCTGAAAACGCTTTGTTAAAAAAAGCTGTCTCGTACTATCTACATACGATTAAGAAAAAAGTAGAATTAAAAGAGGAGCTTGAATTATGGAGTAAAATAAGTGAAGAAGATACAGCAAAGTTTGAAAAAAGTATATGAAGAAAGGTGATATTTGCGTTGTTGATTTAAAAAATACAGGGCGAGAACAGTCAGGAATGCGCCCTGCCATGATTCTATCCGACACTAAAGCGAACATCGTTGTCATCATTCCGCTGACTTCTAATCTCGAAGCGTTAAGATTTCCGTTTACGTCAATAATTTCTCCTGATTCCCATAATAATCTTAAACAAGAGTCAGTCGCTCTTGTTTTTCATATTCAATCAATAGATAAAACAAGAATTTTAAAAGTAATAGGAAAGATAAAGAAAAAGCAAAGAAATGAGATAGATATTATTCTATCTAAAATGCTGAACTTGTAAAATACACAAAGAAAGCCCTAAATTCTGGACCCGCCTGCTGCGGGCAGGGAATTTAGCGGTTTTGTGTTGAGGTTAAATCTCCGCCAAATCTAATCCTTTTATAATATGTTATAGCGGATATAAAAGGAAGCGGTTTTGTTCAAGGTTCAACATCGTCAATTTCGCTTGACAAAGTAATACGAAGTATGTTATACTATTTTTAGCGTAATAATTGAGTCATTTCGGCTTGATCGTACATTTCAAACCAAAAAAAGAATGGAGGGTCTAAAATGATTTTTTCGTACAATATGGTAATATGTCAATATCAGTAATTGTTGAGGTAGGCTCAACTACCAATATCACGATGGTTTATTCGTGTAGGAAAAGTTCTTTTCGAAAGGAGTCCAAAGATGGAAAAAATGGACGAAAAAAGAAAAGGTGAGATTGCGTTAAAAGCTCTTAAGTTTAAACTTGGCAAAGAAGGTGTTAAACTGACTAAGGGTTTAAACAGAGAACTCGGAAATGTTTCTAGAGAAATGGGTGTTTCAGTAGATGAGTTGGAACAATTTTTCAGAGAATTAATACAAGAAATGACCGATGACGCATTCGCTAAGAAGTAGAGTAGTTGCAACGACAGGGTTGGGATATTAATCTCATAAAAGGGTAATTGAATCTCACGCAAGATATTGCGTCAAGAGCAGGATAAGAACCTCTCCCCTCGTTTAAACTACAAGCGGCATCATCGCGAGATGATGCCGTCTTTTATTTGCATATTTTGTAAATTATAGTACACTACTCAAGTAATCAACGAAGGATTTCACGCTCCTCAAGGTCGCACCTCTCTCTACGAGGCGAGGAACGACCTTTTCCGCGTGAAAGTTATTATGAAAAAAGTTGAGATAAACGCAAAAGGAGAAAAGTTGGGACGGCTCGCTAGTAAGGCGGCGGGTTTTTTGATGGGAAAGGACTCAGTGGATTTTGCAAGAAACAAAGTATCAGAGACAGAGGTCAAAATCACAAACGCATCAAAACT
>JBHHYD010000025.1:0-7899 GCA_046757385.1 Minisyncoccia bacterium
GCCGATAATAGCAATCACAACCAAAAGTTCAATAAGCGTGAATCCTTTATTTCCTGTTTTTCTCATAATGAATTTAGTTATTTAATAAATATTCAAACGACCGCTCTCTAGTAGTATTAAAAAGAAAGCTTTCTTTATGCTTGTTATTATAGCTATTTACGGCTTTTTCCCAAATATGTCCCTGTGGATAACCATTGTTCGAGGTCGGACCTTGAACATAATTAAATTCCCGCGGAAATATTGTATATAGGCATAAGAACTGACGCTAAAAGCACTCCGACACCCAAAGCAAGCGCCACTATGAGCATTGGTTCAATAAGCGTTACAAGAGTATCAACAGTATTTTTAACTTCCCTGCTGTAAAATTTAGAGAGTGTGTCTAAGATCTTGCCCAGCTCTCCTGTTTCCTCACCGACTTTTATCATCTGAATCATAATATTTGGGATTTCAGAATACTTTGCCAAAGATCCGGAAACGGGACTGCCGGCTTTTATATCATTCACAGATTCCCTAAGTAATTTTTCATATACTGCGTCCCCTACAACATTTGATGTAATTTCGATTGCCCGCACCATTGGTATCCCGCTTGAAAGCATTGTACTTAAGTTATCCGCAATTCTGGACAGGAAAAGTCTTCTGTACAGCCCTCCCAAATACGGCAACGATAATCTTATATGTGAAATCGATAATTTGCCATGTTTGGTTTTGCCAAATCTCCATACAAAGAATCCCCCTATAACAACTAAAATTAAAATAAATATCCCGTAATTTACAAAAAAGTTACTTAAACCAACTACTGCTTTCGTATAAATAGGAAGCTCCTGCCCTGACTCAAGAAAGATTGAGCTTATACGCGGTATAACCAACGTAAGCATCAAAACCATGACCGTGATAAACGTAAATATGACGAACGCAGGATAGATAAGTGCGTTTTTAGCCTTAGATGTTACTTCGTACGTTCTGTCCAGATAATCGGCCAAGTATGAAAACGTTTTATCAAGTTTTCCTGATTCTTCTCCGGCTTTGACCATGTTTACATAAAACGGCGTAAATATTTTATTATGTTTACCAAGGGCTTTTGATATAGTGGAGCCTGACTGAAGGTCATCAACAACCTCTGTAAGCGCCGACCTTAACATTTTGTTTGAGGACTCCGCCCCCAACAGCTTGAATACCCGAAGAGCCGAGACTTGTGATTCAAAAAGTGTCGCTATTTGGCGCGAAAGAATGACTATCTCTTTATTTGAGACTTTATTGAAAAAAGCTATGTCACGTTTCAGAAGCGATTTGTTCTCTGCAGAAACTATTGACGCAATGACCAAACCGCGCCTTTGAAGCGAGCTTATCGCTACGTCTTCATTCATCGCATCAATACTTCCCGATGTTTCGTGTCCTGTGTTATCTATTGCTGTGTAGTTAAAAAGCATAATTTAAACTCTATAAATGAGATTACACGAGCTGGTCTAAAAGTTTAGGATTAAGCGAATGAGCTTTTGCGTCTTCTATTGTAATCTCTCCGCGTCTTACAAAGTCAGCCAGTGACCTGTTAAGGTCAACCATTCCTTCTCCCATACTCGTCTCTATAACTGTATTTATCTCATGTGTTCTTTTCTCACGAATAAGATTTGCTACAGCAGCATTATTAATCAGAAGTTCATAGACAGGAATAAGACCTCCGGAGATTCTTGGAACAAGACGTTGAGAGAAAATCCCAGCCAGCGACGCCGCAAGCTGGAGCCTTATCTGGTCCTGCCCAACTTCTGGAAATGAATCTATAATTCTGTCTATTGTCTGCGCTGCATTGTTTGTGTGAAGTGTTGAAAGAACAAGGTGTCCGGTTTCTGCGGCGGTTACGGCAGTTGAAATTGTCTCAACTCCGCGCATTTCTCCTATCATAAGCACATCAACATCCTGTCTGAATACTGACCTCAAAGCAGTGCTGAAATCTTTGGTGTCAATCTTGACTTCTCTCTGGTCAATCATTGATTTCTTCTGTTCAAAAATATATTCTATAGGGTCTTCAATTGTTACTATATGTTCCGCCCTGCTTCCGTTTATAATCTCAATCATTGAAGAAATAGTCGTGGTCTTTCCCTGTCCAACCGGTCCCACCACAAGGAAAAATCCCTGTTTTTTCTGTGCAAATGTCTCAAGTATTGGAGGTAAATTCAGCTCTTCAAGAGATTTTATCTGCTTTGGAATAAGACGAAGTGCAATGCCTATAGCCCCCTGCTGGAAAAAGCTATTCCCTCTGAACCTGATTTCTTCATTATAACTGTATGAAAAATCAGCTTCCTTATCTTTAAGAAATGTCTCTAACTGTTCCGGAGTTAAAATCTCTTTTATAAAGCCCAGTGTATCTTCCTTTGTCAGTTTCGCTCTTTTCAAAAGCGGTATTAAAGTACCGTTTACTCTAATTGTAGGATTATTACCTGAAGAGAGATGCAAGTCTGACGCGGACTCTTTTACAGCTGTATCGATTAATTCATCTAATTGCTTTTTATAGTTATTTTCACTCATTATTTCTGCTTATTAATTATTTTCTCCACATTGCTTAATACTTCTGAAGGAATGAAATTTGCTTTTACTATATAATCGCTCACGCCGAGTTCTTTTGCCTTTTTTATATTAGACTCCTGCCATTGATTTGTCAGGGCTATTTTTATAGCGCTTTTTGCCAGATTTTCTTCATTAACAATTTTCAAAAATTCAAGCCCGTCCATATTCGGCATAACTATATCAAAAAGTATTACGTCGGGTACAAAACCTTCGCGAAGCTTATTAAGCGCTTCTTTCGTATCCAAGCTTGCCGTTACATCAAAGCCGGCCTCTTTGAATTTGGTAGCATGCATATCAAGCAGAAAACTGTCATCGTCTATTATAAAAATTTTCTTTTTGTTTTTTGTCGTCTGCTCCATATCATATTTATTATACTATCTTTCAAACACTCCTCAAGGTCACTCTGTGGGGAAATGCATCGCGGGAAAAGGTCTTTATGAACGGCTCAACGACTTGAGCCGTTCATCTTCAACAAAATAGTTTGTGACGCTTCTATTCATAAAGATTTGGATGCGTATCAACATCCACAAACTCTGCTGTATTATTACTAATAAAACGATATAATGCCCTATAATTACCCGTGACATTAATACTGAAGTAGCCACTGTATTTGCCATGTAGTGGATGATTATTAAGTTGTGAATTATGCAGTTCAACTCTAAAGAGTTGAACTCGTTCATCGGTTTGTTTCTGAATTTTAGATGAAAGTCTTTTATATTTTTTCCCGAAATTTTTATGAAAAAGAATAATCATGCTTACTTCAGTGAATCAAGGTATTCTTGCACTTCTTTTCCACTCTCAAAGGGACCAACTGTATTCTTGCCCTCTTGTATATCTTTTTCAATCCTATCAAGAAGTTTCCTCGTACGCGCATTTGGTACGAGAGGAGTAGAAAACACGACTCGTTTATCACGCACAAGATCGCGAAGCTGCGCGTTTATAATAGTACCAAGCGGTAAACCAAGTTCTTTTGCCGTTTTCTGAGCTTTTTTCTTTAAGTTTCTGTCAATTTTTATATTAAGCAGTGTTTTTTCCATCCCATATGAAATTAAAATAGTAATCTTTATTTATATTTTTTCCCGCTGAATTTCATACGGGATAAATATAACCTCAGTATATACTGTGGTTACATTTTGTCAAATGCTTATTATTCCAATGTAAGCATTTCACCGCCTAAGGTGTTGACTTCACTGAAAGGAATCTTTTTTTCAAACGCTTTGATTATCGCATCCTCTTTCATCGTAAACATGCCGTTCTCCCGCGCTATTTTTCTGATAGTGGCTTCTGAAGGGCCTTTGAGAATTGCTTCTTCAATCTGCTTGTTCATATCAAGTATTTCAAACACCGCAGTTCTTCCTCTTGTGCCCGCTGGGCATTCACTCGTCGGCTCGGCGTTGAAAAGCTTTTTGTCCATCGACACCATTTTTCTGTATTTTTCAGGCATATCACTAAACTGTCTCTCAAGCATCAACTTGAGAGACCCTTCAACTGGGACCGGTTTGCCTGCACCCGGACATAATTTTCTTACAAGGCGCTGCGCAATTGCGATAACAAGTGTCGGCGCGATCAAAAATGGATCAACACCCATCTCTATAAGACGAGGTATAACGCCAAGTGAGTCATTTGTGTGAATTGTGGAGAGAACAAGGTGCCCTGTAAGCGCAGCTTGCACAGCAAGCTGCGCCGTCTCCTTATCACGAATCTCTCCAACCATTATAATGTCAGGGTCCTGACGCGAGGTTGTACGCAGTCCGTTTGCAAATGTATATCCTATCTCCGGCCTTACTTGAGATTGGCTTACACCTTCAATATTGTATTCAATAGGATCCTCAAGAGACAAAACGTTCTTTGTCTCACGATCCATTTCGTTTAACATCGCATAAAGTGTCGTTGATTTACCAGAGCCAGTAGGACCAGAGATGAGTATCAACCCAAATGGCCGCTTTATAGCTCTTCGTATTGTTTCAAGGTTCTTCTTGCTTAGGTCCATTTCATCAAGCTTCCACACTCCTTTTGCAGTATCCAATATTCTTATAACAACTTTCTCTCCATAATAAGAAGGAAATGTGGAAACACGAAAGTCAATTTTGCGATCATTTATATTTGCGGAAAATCTCCCATCTTGAGGCTTTCTTTTCTCATCAAGTTTCATTGAAGAAAGCACTTTGATGCGCGCTGTTACCGCCTGATGCGTCTTGGAAGGAAGTACAAGACTGGTGCGCAAAGCACCGTCAACCCTGAATCTTACTCTGACAGAGTCCCCCATGTTTTCAATATGTATATCTGATGCTCTTCCTTCAACAGCATATCTGATAATATTTGCGACTATTTTTGTAACAGGCGCATCTTCTTTTATGACTTTTGCTTCAAGATCATCTTTTTTCTTTTCTTTTTTTGCTTTCTTTTTCCGTTTTTCTTCTTCGGCCATTCCAACTTCAAGGTCTGATATTGCCTTGTTAACCTCTCCGGAAAATCCTTTGTACATTTTAAGAACTTTTTCAAAATCATCCTGGGATATGAGATATACCTTAAACGGCATTTCAGCTTTTGAAGATATAAAATTCAGAGCATCAAGAGCTTCTATGTTGTCCGGATCAATTATTCCAATTTCAAGAACGTTGTCTTTGATTCCAAGCGGTACGAATTTATAATGAACCGCTGATTCTTCAGGAACATATTTAAAAACTTCAAAAGGAATCCTTTTGTTTTCAAGGCTCCATATGGGAACATTGAGATGTTCGCCTTTTGTTTTTAGGACTATATCCAGGTCAATACCGCGCCCTTCAAGTACTTTTTCTATCGTTTTGCCAGATTCCTTAGCTTCTTCTTTTATTGCGGGAATATCTCCTTCATTTATAATATTTTTTTCTGCTAAAACAGATAAAAGATTCATGTTTAAGTATTTAGTATGGGTATATGTATGTGTATAAAATACTAATACTATATACTCATACTTATATTAATTATTCATTACTCAGTTGAACCAATTGGTGCAAACGGGTTTTCTCTTCCTACCGGTTCTGCTGTAAGTTCCTGTCCAAAGTCCTCTAAACTTTTAAAGACTGGGTCAGAGAAGAGAGTATCATTGAGCTTCACCGAACGAAGATCAAGCAGAAGTGTGAGCAGATTACTCTCTTCTACAGAGGCCGCGTTATCTTGAGGTTCTGCTACGAGCAGAGAGTCGTCTTCGCCTCCAAAGAAAATAGTATATGCAACCGCAGCTATTATCACCGCCCCGACTATTAGTATTAATGTTTTGTATTTTTTAAAAAATTTCATATTTAAAATTATTTAAGCCAATATGTCTTAATCCCTATATTGTATTCATAAAGATTTTCTTCTCCGGTCTTTGAAGGGATAAGTGAAATTTCAGTAACATCAACTATTCTCAAACTTCTTTCTATATCTTTAATAAACTGAATCAAACTCTCGTAAGAAGATGTTATTGAAAATGAAAGTATAACTGAATCATATGGTTTTTTCTTTGGACCAATGACACCAGCCTGACTATCAAGTGCTTTACTGATTGCTACATTTTTTACACGTATTCCGTAAACTGACGCTATGTTGTCAATGTCAAGAACAAGACGCACGTTATCAACATTGTCCGGCAAAAGCTTGGTGAGCCTGTTAAGGTCATTGGTTGAAAATGTATTGTATCTTGACAACAGTTTGTCCCTGACCTCCTGAAGTTCTTTTGATTTATCAAGCGCTTGGTCAAACCTTTCTTCTTCCTGAAGAATTTCCTGAATTTCATTGTATTTAGGGTCAATAAAA
Source organism: Minisyncoccia bacterium (assembly GCA_046757385.1). Classification (GTDB taxonomy): domain Bacteria; phylum Patescibacteriota; class Minisyncoccia; order Phycocordibacterales; family UBA2163; genus UBA2163. The sequence goes on from JBHHYD010000025.1 coordinate 6,337, forward strand.
CCAAAGAAAAGTCCTGCCGAGAGAAGTATTAAAATAATTGGAAATGCTAATCTATTCATAATATTTATTGAGGTAATACTACTTCTTCATATGATATGAGCCGAGGATCTATAAAAGCCGAAAAGCTGAACACTACATCACCTTTTTTGTCCAGATTTAAGTCAGAGAAAATGGGTTCTTGTATGAATTTGTTTTGACCAAATATGTCTGACTGCAGTGCAACTGAACTGAAATTACGCGCTCTTCCTTCCATTGAAATAGCTGTCCTGCCTCCTTCATCCGTTCTATATTCAAGATTCTCAAAGCGCACGGACTCAAGTGTTGATGCTTCAAGCAGGTCAAAGAATGCCGAGACGGCTCTGTGGTTGTCCAGTATGTCCTCGGCAGAATCTATACGTGTATCAAGACGGCTTATTTCCTGTATCAAAGCCGGCTCGAAGGCCGCTCTAGCGCGTGCAAGCGATGCGCTTTTCTGCTCTATGCTTTTTAAAACAAACTGCTGGTAGAGAAACACTCCTATCGCAAGAGCAATAGCGCCAATAAATACCACCAGTGTGAATAAAAAGAAAATGCCTATGCTGCTGCCCTTTGCCTGCCGTCTTGGCGCAGTAAGCGCTTCTTTAGGTATAAAAGATGTGCGTGTCTTATTAGGTTCAGGCATATATTTATTATACTTTGTAAATTACACAGATGCTACAGAGAAAAGTGAATAAATCAAATAAATCAGAAGCTTATGCATCCTCCTGCAGTTTCCTTAACGCAAGTCCTATAGCCGCAGTAAATCCAGGCCCCACTTCTTTCAATACTTTTTCAAAAAAAGCAGGGGCTTCTATTTTTGAAAACGGATCGCTTATTGAAACATCTATTTCAAGATGCTTTTTTGCAACTGGAAGCAAGCCCTTCATAGTCGCTCCACCGCCGGTTAGTATTGCATTGCCTACATTTTTCCCATACTTCTGCTGATATTGTAAAAGCGCTCTGTTTGCTTCTCCAAAGACTCTGTCCAGCCCGAGTATTATCGCCTCTTTTGAGTTTTTTATCGCTTCATCCTCTGCATCATTTGCTATGCCAGATCTTCTTTTAATCTCTTCTGCTTTGGACAAGCTTATACCCAATGATTTTGAAATCGTCTGCGTAATATCCTGTGAACCGGAGTTTATAACATGAGACACCTTTACAACACCGTACTCAACAATATAGAGCTTTGTGTCTTTTGCGCCCATGTCAAGAATCATTGTCGGCGTAATACTTTGCCCCACGACCGCTCTTATCGTGCTGAAAATCTCTATCTCAAAAAACCCCACATCAAGCTGCAGAGCTTTAACTATTTCATCATATTTATTTAAAGTGCTGTTGTGAATTGCAACAAGAAGCACATTTATTGTTTCTCCCTTTTTTTCTGCTTTTTGTGCAGGCTTATCAGAAGGTTTTTTGTCACCCTTGACTGTATCATCTGCGGGTAAAGATTTCTCTTCATTTGGAATAATGAACCAATCAAGCGTCACTTCAGATATCGGCACGGGAATATACTTTCTCGCCTCAATAGGAATCATTGCGGCGAGG
>JBHHYD010000026.1:0-7882 GCA_046757385.1 Minisyncoccia bacterium
CTCTCCGACTACTGGTCCATTCTCTCAAAACAAGCAGTGTTAAACGGGGCCGGTGTTGTGAAGCTGTTTTTTGATGAAGTTGAAAAGGAGCGCGAAACAAAAACATTAGCGATGAAAAATAGAAGTTGGTTTCAGAGGATATACGATGCAACTGCCGGAAATATATTTAACACATCCAAAGCATTGTATGGCTCAAGTGTGACTTATGAGGATTTACAAGGTGCGGTAGTACAGTCACAAAAAGAATCTGAACCAGAAGTTGTAGAAGAAGCTATAGTAGAGGAGGTTCAAGAGGGGGTGATTGTTGAGCCGGAGATGGTTGAAGTTGTTGTAGAGGAAGAGCCCGCGCCGGAAGGAACTTCCGGCGCGGGCGGGGGAGTAGATATTCAGGAAATCATTGAAGAAGTCACAGAAAATACTGAAAGTCCTGATGCACAGGATGATAATCACAAATACTATTACGAAGACAGCCTGATTGAAGTGGACACTCCGTTTTACGGCGGGGGTGGAGGTGGAGTAAGAACACAGGAGACAGCATCAACGCCAGATCCTACACCCCCTGACTCACCGATAATAACCTCTCCAACAGCTACATACTTCGCAACGACAACAATCACATTCTCTGGAATCGCATCATCAACCCTTGTCATTTCAAGTGATTACTCAAGCGCTACAACTACAGCTAGTGGTGACGAAAACTGGTCTCTAACACTTACTGACTTTACTGAAGGCACAACTACAATACAGTTCACTGCCACAGACTCTGACAGCCTTGATTCAGACACCACAGAAATCTCTGTAATTGTGGACTTAACAGCTCCATCCTTCAGCTCTTTCAGCATACTTCAGTGTGACTATTCACTAAGAAGCGATGGGAACTGTCTCTCCGGTAGCGATACGCTTAATCTTTCATGGAGCTCAACATCAACCGATATTTCATATTATTCAATTACTAAAGATGGCGGGTCTGTCGCTACAACTACAGATACTTCGTCCTCACAAACACTTACAAACGGTGCTTCGTATTCTATGGAGGTTGTCGCGTACGATGAAGCGGGGAATGTTGCTACATCCACATCACAATCAGTTGAGATATTCACAATGCCGGTTGTCATAAATGAGGTTGCATGGTCTGGCACCGCATCGTCAACTGCAGACGAATGGATTGAACTTTATAATAGAACAAGCTATACGATTGACCTGTCTAACGTTGACCTAGTCGCAGATGACGGTGTTCCATATCTTAATCTCTCCGGAAGCATTGCTACAAGCAGTTACTATCTGATAGAACGAGGTACTGACGGTGATGCAACAAGTGTGTCTCAAGACTTAGCTGTCTCATTTTCTTTCGGTCTTTCAAATGATGTTGAGCAATTGAGCCTTATACATTCATCCGGCGGACAGGCTTCTACAACACTCGATAGCACCCCAACCACTTCTTCATGCTCTGGTAGTTGGTGTGCTGGTACAGCTTCCTCTGACTACAGGTCAATGGAAAGAATCTCTGTTTCAACTGCCGGCACAGATACAAGCAACTGGTCAAGTAACAATACATACACTAAGAACGGAACTGATATAGGAGGAAATGCCATAAATGGTACACCACGCTCACAAAACAGTGTAAGTCTTCAATCAATAGGCTACTATTGTCCTGACGAGACCGCAAGCTATGTAAGTGGTGGATATTACACACCTGCAAGCAGTTCATGTACTTATCTTTCGCCAACTCTCTCCGGCAACAGATATGGAGATATATATCGCGGGACTATTGCAAGCTCAACGATTGTAATGGGGCATTCCCTTAGCTCAAATGCTACAAGTACACAAACAGACACTCTTTCAAGCCCTGTGCAAGGGGAGGATTATTTCGTTGCAATATTCGTACTCCGCGTAGGAGTTGATTATGCTAATGACCTGACTAATTTTAGAGACTACTTCAAAACTGGAGCCAACGCACCACCGCATCTAGACTACGGTGTACTTGAGTGGAAGTATGGGGTAGAGCCGTAAAAACCCAGACGTGCGACGTCTACGTAGACGTCGGACGTCTGGGTTTACTTCCCATTTAAGTCAAACTTAAATTGAATTTAGTTGACATACTTTTTGGTTTTGATATACTTGTGCTATAAAGGACTGGAGACGATAGGTGGCCAATAAATCCTATCCAGGTCAAAGATCCATGCAAAATGCATGCGGTATCTCCAGGCCTGTTTAACAGGTCGTTTTTTATGGAAAAATTATTATGGCACTTACAAAAGAGAAAAAAGTAGAAATATTAGGTAAGCTTAAAGATATCTTTAAAAAAGACGGCTCTGCTGTATTTGTGAATTTCAGTGGACTTTCTGTATTTGACACCGCGGAGATGCGAAACGCGCTTCGCGCAGAAGATGTAGGATATTATGTCGCGAAAAAGACGTTGATGAAGCGAGTACTTAAAGACGCAGAATTTGAGGGAGAGATGCCCGAACTTGATGGAGAGATCGCAGTTGCATATGGTGCTGATCTCACAGCACCAGCGAGGGGAGTTCAGGAGTTTGCGAAGAAGTTCAAAGACAACATAGCGATCGCGGGTGGAGTGTTTGAAGGGCGATATATGGATAAAACGGAGATGGCAGAGATCGCTTCAATCCCGTCACTTCCAACTCTCTATGGAATGTTTGTGAATATCATCAATTCGCCGATACAAAGATGCGCTATAGCGCTCGACCAAATAGCGCAGAGTAAAGCTTAAATCGCGGGAAAAGGTCTTTCCTCGGCGGAACGTAGTGTAGCGGAGGTGAGACCTTGAGGAGCGATGATTAAAAATTAATTAAAATATTATGACAGAGGAAAAAAAAGAAGAAGAAAAAAAGGATGCTCCTGCTGAAGCAGAAGCTCCAGTAGAAGAAAAAGCTCCAGCAGAAGAAAAGAAAGTTGAGGATGCTCCAAAAGTTGAAGAAAAACCAGCAGAGAAAGCCAAGCCAGTAGACCTGTCCGCCGCCCGCCCGAACGACGCAGTCGGGCAGGAAGCTTCAGCGAAGGCGGAAGTTCCAGCAAAATTCAAAAAAATCGTTGAAGAAATTGAGAAAATGTCAGTTATAGAACTCAATGAACTTGTAAAAGTTTTTGAAGAGAAATTCGGCGTTTCAGCGCAAGCTGTAGCTGCCGCACCAGCAGGTGGTGCAGGTGGAGATGCTGCAGAAGAGCAGGATTCATTTACAGTTGAGCTTACAGCAGCAGGAGACCAGAAGATAGCCGTTATAAAGGCAGTTAAAGGGCTTTTAGGACTAGGACTTAAGGAAGCAAAAGACGCAGTAGACGGCGCGCCTTCAGTACTTAAAGAAGGTGTAAAGAAAGAAGAAGCAGAAGAGATGAAGAAGCAGATAGAGGAAGCGGGCGGTACCGTAACACTTAAATAACTACTAAAAAAGAGGTCATCAAGACCTCTTTTTTAGTAGTTGTCAATTCTTTATATTTTGAGTTGTAAGTGGTAAAATACCTCCATGAAAATCTTAGGCAAACTCTTCGGAAGTCCTGCCATGGTAAAGCTTTTGAGGCTTTTTCTCTTTAATCCTGAACAAGTCTTCACAAACAAGGAAGCTGCCTCTCGCGCAAAGATCACTATGGACACACTGCGTCTTGAACTTTCAATAATGAAGCAGATGGACTTCATAAAAAAGAAAACTGACTACAGAGAAGTGCCTGTAAAAAAAGGAAAAACCAAAAAAAAGCCAGCCCGAGGCTGGTCGGCCTCGGGCCGAAAAAAAAGAGTTTCAGGATGGATTTTAAACGAAAAGTTTCCGTATCTTGAACAGCTTCAGGATTTCTTGATGAGTGCCACTCCGGTCAAGCATAAAGACATCCCAAAAAGACTTGGAGGATCTGGAACTATCAAATTGATAGTAGTTGCGGGTATGTTTATACGAAACCAAGACAGTCGTCTTGATATTCTCGTAGTGGGGAACAATATAAGGAAGGCACAGCTTGAAACAGCCATAAAAGCAATCGAATCAGAACTTGGGAAAGAGCTTCGTTATGCTGTCTTTGAGACACAAGAGTTTAAATACAGACTTGGAGTCTACGATAGACTCATTCGCGATGTATTTGATTATCCTCATGAAGTTGTTTTAGATAAAATTGGCGTTGAATCAGAGTCAAAAAACTAAGATAGTGGTTATCCACACTGTAAATAAATACACGCTAAAAATTAGTGATATTATATAAGTACACATGTTCTCATGTGCAATTAATATAAGGAATAGCTTCAAAATTTCTTCGTAGCGAGGTTCTTGTATTTTGCTCGAGACGAGGAAGACAAGTAAAAAGATTTGAGACATAGTAAAACTATGGTGAAAATCTTTTTATACAGTCTGACAAAGTTGTAGGCAAAATATGAGGACCGCAGTAGAAGAATTTTGAAGCTATTCCTCAGGTCGTTTGTCCTGCCTAAGCAGGGCGCAATATTTTTTAGTAGTGTTAAATGCCTAGGCAACCCCGCCTCATCGGCGGGGCTAAATTATAAAGCATGTTAATACAAACATGGAGCGAAGTCCTAACTGAGTCATTCCAAGATCTATGGCTTGGAGTTGTAGATTTCGTACCAAATCTAGTTATAGCGCTTGTTATATTCATCATTGGATGGATTATTGGCGCAGTACTCGGACGAGTGGTAGATCAGATCGTTAGGTCTTTGAAAGTAGACAACGCGCTCCGCGGAGCAGGTCTTGATGATGCATTCGGACGAGCAGGTTTTGACCTTAACTCAGGTCGATTTTTGGGAGGCTTGGTTAAGTGGTTCATCATCATCGTATTCCTTGTGGCATCTCTTGATGTTTTGGGACTTACACAGGTGAACACATTCTTACAAGAAGTTGTCCTGCTTTACCTTCCACAGGTAATCGTAGCAGTGCTTATCCTTCTTGTTGCGGCAGTTATTGCTGAAGTAATGCAGAAGCTTGTAGTCGGCGGAGCAAAAGCTGCGCACATGAGGTCAGCTAACTTCCTTGGAAGTGTAACAAAGTGGGCTATTTGGATTTTTGCAATCCTTGCAGCACTCTTTCAACTTGGTGTTGCAGCAGCGTTCGTACAGACACTCTTCACAGGTGTCGTGGTAGCGCTTGCGCTCGCAATAGGTCTTTCTTTCGGACTTGGAGGGCAGGACGCGGCGTCACGATACATTGACAAGCTTCGAGGAGATATTTCCGAGAAGAACTAAAACCGCACATAAATACGTAAATAGTACTATTTTAAACCACCCCCTACCGTACGGTAGGGGGTGGTTTCGTGTTAATGCGGGAAAAGATCGTTCCCGAGGAGCAAGTCAATCTTCAAGGAGCCCCGCAGGGCGGGGAGAAGTTTGACTTAGGCGGGAAGAGATCAGTCCTTGAGGAGCATTAAATTTGCATGACCATATTAACAGTGATATTATGCTAATTATGAAAAGACAACCTAAACTGCAGTTTAATATTATGTTTCGTCCGGAACCAGAAGGCGGTTTTACAGCTACAGTGCCATCATTGCCCGGCTGTATTACATATGGGAAGGATTTGAACACAGCAAAAAAGATGGCGACAGATGCTATTAGAGGATACATTACGTCAATAAAAAAACACAAAGAACCATTTACCTAAAGGAACAATTTATTCAATATTAAAATCAGCAGGATTATCAAAAGAAGATGTGTAAAAGTGTCAGAAGCCGAGCTTCTGACACTTTTTGTCGTGTTACGTAACATGCTACGTAACAAAAGTGTGCTACACCGAGTGTAGCACAGCAACAATAAGCTAAAGGGAGATATTACAGACAAGTAAGCAATTCTGCACGAAAATAGCGTTATTTTTAAAACCACCCGCGGCTTACGGCGCGGATGGTTTGTCGTTGCAGAAAAAGGTCTATCCTCGTGGTTAAGGTCGTTCCTTGAGGAATGAAAGAGGAGTTTCGCAACTCTTTCATGGTAGCGTAGCGAAATGACGGGAAAGGTGCGACCTTGGTATGTGAGTGGTGGTTTGCATAGCCATATTGACAGTGATATTATCTAACTAATGAGTACAACTAAAACATATAAACCAACTCTCTTAGAAAAGAAATCACTCAAAAGAGCAAGAAAAAATCTCTTAAAAGGTGAAAATAAATATTATCATCCTCGTGATATTTGGTGGTGTAATTTGGGAGTTAATATCGGATATGAACAGGACGGTACAGGAAAAGAGAAAGAAAGACCCGTTGTGATTATTAAAGGTTTTAGTAAGAGTGTTTGTTTGGTTATTCCGCTTACTACATCAAAAAAGAGTAATAAATATTACATAAAAGTGGGGTCAGTTGACAATAAAGAAGCGTCAGCTATTATTTCACAAGTTCGTCTTATAGACACAAAAAGATTAGCAAACAAAATTGATGTATTAGATAGAAGTGTGTTTGAAGAAATAAGAAAAGCTATTAGAAACTTTATCTAATAGCTTTTCTTATTTTCTCTTTCTCCCTCCAAAGAGGGCGAGCCCGAAGGTATTTGTATTTACATACTATCAAACTGATATAGTATGTCAAGAGGAGAGGTCAGTCCCTGCCTGCCGCCGTGCCTGCCGGCAGGCAGGACAGGCAGGCTTGGGGAGCAACTATTTTGCCGTGTTACGTAACAAAAAATAACCTATAAATGCGATAGCAAGTATAGGGTATTTTCGGATTTGACAAATCTTTTATATTGTTTATAATATAAGTAGAAGAATTTTCGGTTCCATATAAAAGATAAATAAATTTTACTTAACTTATTTTCTAAACTCTTTTTTAAAGAAAGAAGGTGATATTATGAATATTTATGGTATAGATGTATGTGAAGTACCAATAATTTCGTTTGAATTTAGAAAAAAGAATTATTATATAGAACAAAGCAAAGTTGGTGACTCTTCTTACTATTCTGACAAATGTATAAATTGCGGTAGTGGTGCAAAAATACTAAAACCTGATAATATCTACATTGAATTTATGGTAGATGAAGACGATAATTATGTAGAAGAATCAATAGTCAATGAGGTAAACAATGATGAGAAGGCTCAAGAGTATCTAGCCAAAGTTTTTTGGGAGGAAGTCTACAAAGAGGAAATTCTCTGTGATAAATGTCAAAAAGAAAAAGATGAAATAAGTAGAAAAATTACAGAGAGAAGAAAGTACGAAGAAAGTTTGGATTTTGACGAAGAGCAACAACATCGTCATATAAAATAAACAAGACATATAATATCCCGTGGAAAAGATCAAAAAAATCTTTTCCACGGGTGTTTTTATATAAAATTTTTGCTCCTCAAGGATATTTGTTCAACACCGAGTGTTTCCATTTGAATCATGTGGAATATTAACATTTATATTGCTTAGTATAGGTGCAACACTCGGTGTGTTAACAAACATTCTTTTCCCGCAAAATTTTATTTGACTTATTTCCCATACCGAGTATACTAGTATTTACGTGTTAAAAGAAACAATTAACTTAATAAAAAGGCGAAGGGGATAACCCAACTATCTTTGGTTGTGTTATCTTGTCGCCATTAAAGGGGCGATTTTTTCTTTTATACGAGAACTTTGATAATTGAATAATTCCAGTAAATCTAATTTGAGAACCGGATTTGCTGGAACGAGCAAGTGCTCTGTGAGATTTTTTTCACCCGCCTAAATTTTTGTTTTACAAAAATTTAGGCGGGCAAGAGAAGGTCTTGCAGGGCAAACAATACTATTTCCTGAACATATTGTAGGTATGTTGTTCAGGAAGGTCTCTAAAATTCGCACCGAGCGAACAAAGGAGACCAAGCGGTTTTTAGATTTCCTAATAAGAAATCTAAGGGCGTACGGTGGATGCCTAGACTGAAAGAAGCGATGAAGGGCGTGGCGTGGCTGCGATAAGCTTCGGGGAGGTGCCTAG
>JBHHYD010000027.1:0-7788 GCA_046757385.1 Minisyncoccia bacterium
TCAATTCCTATATCGTTTGAGAAAAGTCTATAAAATTTATCAAAATATCGTTTTATTTTACTTCGCATGTTAACTCGCTATCTTTAACAGTTCGTCTTCTGTAATATCTTTAGTTTCTCCGGTTGCCCTGTTTGTAAACTCAAATTTCCCGCTCCCTGCATTCTTCTCCGATACGACGATCCTATATGGTAACCCGATCAGGTCCGCATCTGCAAATTTCTGCCCCGCGCTTAAATCTCTATCGTCATACAAAACTTCAACGCCGGCTTTTTTGAGCTTTTCATATACCTCACTGGCATCAGTTAAGCCAATCAAATGAACCTTAAACGGAGCAATTGTTGAAGGCCATATAAGCCCTTTTTCATCAGAGAGTACTTCTGCGACAGTCCCCATCACACGCCCAAGACCTATGCCGTAGCTTCCCATAACTGCAGGACTGTCTTTGCCATCCTCGCCTCTAAAGGAGAGTCCTTCGGCTTCAGAGTACTTAGTGCCAAGGGGGAAGATGTTCCCCACTTCTATCGCCTTTTTCTCTACGAGATCTGCTTTATCGAGTCCGAGTTCTTTAAGTGCATCGTCTGTATAAACTTCCTTATTCACAGCAATACCCTTTTTCTTGTCTATATAAATAGTATCCTCGCCTGCCTCTGAAAGCGTCTGAAACTCATCGCTAAATTTAGAAAACACTCCTCCGCTTGCAAATGTCCTGTATGTTCCGTCTCCCAAGCCAACTCTGTTGAATATTTTCTTGTACGCTTCAGCCGCTTTTTCATAGAATTCTTTATGTTCTTCTTCTGTTTTTGAGAACGAGTATAAGTCTTTCATCAAGAATTCTCTACCGCGCATAAGACCGCTCTTTGCCCGGAGTTCGTTTCTAAACTTCGTCTGTATTTGATAAATATATAAAGGCAGATCTTTGTATGAGTTCACATGATCTGTCAGGATATTCGCTAATGGCTCCTCGTGAGTATTTGCGACACCAAGTTCATTGCCGTTTTTTAATTTAGTTTTAAACCAGTTATCTACTTTCTCATCATCCCATCTATCACTTTTCTTCCAAACTTCCGGGTCCTGCAGGGTTGTGAGAAGCATTTCCTGCGCGCCGAGCGCGTTCATCTCTTCTCTTATAATGTTTTCTATTTTATTTAAAACCCGAAGCCCTAAAGGCAGATATGTATAAACGCCGGCCATTTCTTTGTGGATGAAGCCGGCGCGAATAAGAAGCTTGGCGTTCCCCGACACCTCATCAGAAGGAGCTTCCTTTCTCGTTTTGCTAAATAGAGTGCTCTGTAACATCCCCTCATATTACAGGAAATATGGGGGTCGGTCAAAAGCGGATTTAGAAACGGCTAAACTTCTCTGAAGTTTAGCCGTTTGGGTTTTGCGGTTTATTTTCTTAGTTTGTAGTAAACTCCGATTCCCGTGCTTCCTACCTGCTCTACTTTGCCTTCTCTTTCCAGCTCGTCCATGTAGTTTGTTGCCGTGGCGTCAGAGACGCCGAGGAGCTTTTCAATATCGTTGTTTTTAACGCTTTCCCTATTCCGCAAAAAATCCAAGATTTTTTGCTTATTCTCTTTCTTTTTTTCTCTCTGATTAAGTTCCGCCTCTTTTACAACGCCAGAACGATTCCAAAAAGGCGGGCTTGCCTCGCTGAAGCCTTGGCGAAAGCGGGCGAGCCAATACCCAAGCGCAATTCCAACAACCGCAATAATTATTATAGTTATGGTGTTCATAGAGTTATTTTAGCATAAAAAAATACCATGTGCTTTTTGCACACGGTATTTAAAGACTGTCTTAGACGTAAAAAGTGTTTCTTTTATCAATCTGTTGGCATAGTATCTCCGATAAAATATTTTAATTCGTAATCAAAAAAAATCCCAAAATGCTCTGATACTTTTCTTGCTACCTCTTCTTGCCTGCTGTTTAGTTCTTCAATAATTCCTTCTTTTGTATCTACATAAGAATCAGATACAGGACCGATATCAAGCCACTCAATTTCGCCTATTGGTTTAATAAAAAGATTATAAGGCATTTCTACCCCCTCCTTTCAAGTTTAATGTACTATTTTATTTAGATGTAATATATAGGAATATCCAACAAAAATCAAACTATTACACATATTGTGCGATAGCATGAGTTGTGTAGTATTGTTACAAGGGTGACCCTTATAACGTCATAGAATGGGTCAGAAATGAATTTAGAAACGGCTAAACTTCTCTGAAGTTTAGCCGTTTGTTAACTGTTATCTGGCTTTCGGATAGCCAGATTTTTAAAACAAAGCCCAGTAGCTATAGACAGTTGCTTCTTCTGAAGCTATTCTTATATTGAGAATCTCCACGTTTTTTTCAAACTCTTTTTTGAATTGATCTTTTTTTGTCTCAACACTTTCAACACTCTCATATTTACCAAGAAAAGTTTTTACTCTTGCTTCTATGTCTTTCATCTCATCTATAAACTGCTCGGTCTTCTCTGTGTCCTGCCCCTTGGCTTGCATTTTCTTTAAAAGCTCCGGATAGAATGTCCCGTTTTCAAGCTCAAGATGATCAATAAGATCTTGCTTAAACTGATTCAAGCTGAATATAATGTCTTGTGTATCTATATCAGCACTTTCGAGAAGACCAGAAACAGCTTTCAGACCCTTTTGCAAAGTCCGATGTTGCTCAACTAAGATTGTAACAATAGTCTTTTTATTCATATCCTAATTGTATCAAAAAAGTTTTACAATGTCGCTGTAGGTGACAACGAGCATCAGGAGGATTAGGAGTATAAAGCCGATTGTGTTTACTGCATTTACGATTTTAGGTTTCAAAGGCGAGCGTTTTATAGCTTCTATCAAAATCACTACAAGCCGTCCGCCGTCAAGCGCAGGGAAAGGAAGCAAATTTATTATCGCCAAGTGGATTGAGATTATCGCTGTGAAATTAAGAAGCGCAATGAGCCCGAGCGCTGCAGCATCTCCTACGAGTCCTACAATACCTACAGGCCCTGCGATCTGCGACAAGTCAGCGCTTAACGTAAACGCGCTTGCAAGAAATCCTCCTAAAGCAACTGCTATTAATACTGTCATCTCGTAAGTCAAGACAGCTCCTTCAATGAGCGCTCTGTGAACTGGAAGCTTCAAAGTGCCGACTGTCCCAAGAAGCGTTCCTATCGCGCCACGTTCCGGCTCATCTGGCACAACGTTTTCTTCTGGGATAATCTCAGCTAAAGCAACTTCTCCGTTCCTGTCATACACAAAAGCAATATCCTCACCCTTATGTGCTGCAATGAATTCAGATACATTATCTGCATTCAAGACTTCTACGTTATCGCTCCTTGTCGCAACGCTTAAGATCTCATCGCCTGCTTTAAGTCCTGCATTCTCTGCAGGAGTATCTTCAAGTACGTCGATTACTGTGAGTTTCGGATTGGAGATCTCGTACCCTTTATCCACCACAAGCGGATCAATGTCTGAAACTGGCATCCCTGCCATAAAACCCCAAGAGAATAATACCACCGCCAGAAGCATGTTAAATATCACACCCATTGCGATAACTAGTGCTTGAGTTCCCCTTTTCTTATTTACAAAACTTCTTTTGCTATCCGGACCAGAGATCGACTCTTCGCTCGGGTCTTCGCCGAAAATTTTCACAAATCCTCCAAATGGAATCCAGTTAAGAGAGTAGTTTGTCTCCCCTATCTTTTTGCTGAAAATTTTCGGCGGGAAACCAATCCCAAATTCATCCACCCTGATCCCAGCGCGCTTAGCCGCAATAAAATGCCCAACTTCGTGGACAAGAATAAGTACAACAAGAACTATTATAAAAATTATTATAGACATCTGTATTCTATGACATTATTTCTTTCTCTTTCTTCTCCGCAAGCGCTTCCAAGTTTTTTGTCTCTTCATCTACTATCTTTTGCATTTCTTCTTTATATCTAAATTTATCATCTTCGCTCAATTTTTTGTCTTTTTCTTTTTTCTGAATATCCTCCCAAGTATTGTCTCTTTCTGTACGAAGCGAGATCCGCGCGTTTTCTAATTTCTCTTTAGTAAGTTTTATAAGAGTCTCCCTGACTTCCGCTGTAAGCTCCGGGAAAAATATTCTCAAACCCTTCTCGTCCACAGATACTGACACTCCGAGATTTGAATTAGTGATCGCTTTTTCTACTTCTGTTATTTGGCTTGCATCATATGGAGTTATGCGAAGTGTCCGAGCATCTTCCATACTAATCCCAGCAACCTGATTGATAGGAGTCTTCGCGCCATATGAATCAACCATGACACTGTCTAAAAGCGCAGGCGTTGCCCTGCCGGTTCTTATCCCAGTGAATTCTTCTTTTAGATGTTCTTCTATATCTTTTGTTTTCTGCTTTAAGTGCGAGAAATCGTAGCTCATTAGATACAATATACCCGATATCAGCCATGTTGACAAACGGTTGCACAGTAGAGAATTAGTGCTATTCTAATATCAAAGTAGTTCTTTGACATTTTAATACCATAAACCTATATAGAAGGGAGGTAATTAATAATGAAGATAAAATCTTTGTTAATTGTTTCTATCGTAATTCTTGTTATGGTGTCTAGTATGAGAACATCTCTTCCTCTTTCTCTACTAGATGAGTTCAACAATGAGAAGGAATGGTCAACAAGAAAACTTGAGGATAAACTGCCGGATTACATAAAGGAAGTTATGAATCGCAATAAATTAATATCCTGGGAATACAATGTAATGTATCGCTTTGATAAATGTTTTTTTTCTTCAATTCAAATTACTTACATAGATGAGAAAGAACTTTTCAAAAGTAATATAATCTCTGGAAAGAGAAATGGGTTGGATTTTCTTACCATCTATCCAGATTTGTGGAGTGATAATAATTTGCATTTTGAAAAAAAGGCGGAAGCTGTTTTTCTCCCAGCCACTGGAAAGCTTATTGAATTTAAACTCAAAATAAGTAAAGACGAGTGGATTATAATTTATGACTCAAAAGAACAATCGAAAATCTAAAAGGAGGAGGTATGTCGAAAAATGCTAGTCTTATTACACATCATATATTTCCAGCAAATATTCATGAAAATGGAGGGGAAAAAGGAAAAGAGACTGTAGATATGTACCCGAAACTCGAAAAAGAGCTCCATAAAATATATGTGAATATGTCCCCTGGACAAATGTTTGTGTTTAAAAAAGTTATTTTCTTCGACCAAAGAAAAAAGAAGTGGACAAGCAGAAGGATTAGCAGATTAAGGAGAGCGATTATAGAAGGGAGAATGTCTCCACAAAATAAAATCTTAGCTGATCTTATTGACAATAATCAACTTCAGCCATTCGTAGAACTAAGTATGATGATAATATATCGTTCTATATTCTCATCTAACAAGCGCCAGTCTTTATAGTTGGCGCTTTTTTTATACAGATAGAGCAATATTCTCCAAAATCATTTTCACAGACGGCGCTCTGCCCTGCAGATAATCCCGAGACTTTTGTATCATTTCAAAACTTGTCCAAGGGTCGCCCTTGGATTTATTTTTGTAAAGAGCAGCTTCTAGATTGTTCAAAAGCTCAAGCGCTTCTGTCTTGTCTTTATTTTCTACAATATCTTTCAGCAGATTCAGACGCTCACTTTTTGATGCTTTTACAAACTCATCAGCTAAAGTCTTTTCTTTCCCCAAGGCTAGGCCTTGGGAGAGAATATGAAGTCGTGAACGGAGTGTAGGCAAGAAAATTTCAGATGATGAAGTGATGATGAAAAAGTGCACGCCCTCTGCCGGTTCTTCAAAAAGCTTCAGAAGCGCGTTCTGCGCTTGTGAAGTAATGGAGGAAAAGGTGATTACAAATACTCTCTTGCTTCCTGACACTGCTTTCTTTGAAGCAAGACTTTGTATTTCCCTACCACTGTCAATCCCGAAATTCTCAAACTGATTTATATAAAAATCTGGATTCGCTTTGGTTTTTATTTTCAAATCATTTTCAAGAAAATCATACAAAGAATTCAAAGACGCCTCTTTATCCCCCTCAAGCGCATAAGCATGATGCAAACTCTTCGTCTTTTTATATGAATCAATTAAATCTTTCATAGATTGTCAGGAAGTTTATCAAGAATTACTTTTACAAACATCTCCGTCTCGCCGCGAAGAACTTTCAGAACTGTAGTCTCGCCGACCACCCTCTCCCTTACGAGAGACCCAAACGTCCTTCTGCCATCAAGTTTTACTCCGTCTATTTCAAGTATTATGTCCCCCGCTTGTATTCCCGCTTTTTGTGCCGGAGAGTCTGTAAATACTGCCGGACTGTCAGGAAAATTATCTGAATTTATCAAGATACCAAAATTAACATTCAAATCTTTTTCTTCTTTTACGCGATCATTGATCTGAATGTATTGAACGCCAACGTAGGGCCTTACTATCTCTCCATATTCCTTTACAGACTCTATAACACCGCGTATCAAGTTTGAAGGAAGAGAAAAGCCGATATTCTCCGACCCTTGCGCAACTGCTACATTGACCCCTATTACACTGCCGTTCAGATCAAACAAAGGACCGCCGGAGTTGCCGCGGTTTATCGCCGCATCTGTCTGGATAACCTCTTCTAAAAGCTCTGTCTGCCCTGCACCTGAACCTGCAACAATTGAGCGAGAGAGTCCGGATATGACTCCTACTGAAACAGAGTTCCTGAATTCCCCCAGCGCGTTTCCTATGGCTATCACAGTCTGTCCTTGCTTAAGGTCTCTTGAATTCCCGAATCTAAGATATGGAAAGCTCATGTTTTCTTCATTCATAATTTCCATCACGGCAATATCAAGAAACGGATCCCGCGCGAGCACTCTTGCTTCATACTGCTCTCCGTCATTTGTAAGAACTGTGAAAAATGCGTCGGTGTCTGTAACAACATGTTTATTCGTCACCACAAGCCCTTCCTTTGAGACAAAGAACCCCGAGCCACCACCGACTTCCTGCCTTTGAGTCCCCTTTTGTCTGATTCTTGGAACCCTGATGCTAAACCCTCCGAAGCCCCCTCCAAATGGATTGATCTCTTCAAAGAACCTTTCAAATATTGGAATGTCTTTTGTTACAACTATTGAGACGACTGCAGGATTCGTCTTCTCTACGATATCAATGATCAGCGCCTCTCCTGTAAGGATGTTCTTATCTCTGTTGTCTTCCTGTGAGGATTGCAGTTCCGCTATGTATCTTGATGCAAAATTATCAAAAATAGCGCCTCTATTGAAGAATATAATAGCGCCGAATATCACGATAATAAAAAAGAGAGTAATAACATCAAAAACGAGGGCCGTTATGATGAATCTTTTGCGTGATTTTATATATTCTCTTAGGCTCATAGGAAATGTTTCCCTTATTATAACGCTTTTTAGTGACAAATCAAACGGCTAAACTTCTATAAAGTTTAGCCGTTTGAGATTTACAGCTGTGTATAAACTATTGACTATTTAATTACAGCTTGTTATACTACTATTATCACCAATGGAAAGTCAGCCCTTCAAGGTTTTGTCCTTGCGGGGCTCTTTCTTTTTATATATTAGTTTATTTTCTAAATCATTCATGTATCGTAAATATGGACGAAAAACCTTCCATTTTAATAAAGCAGAAAATTTAAGACGATTTGGAATTAAGATATTTTTTAATTTCTTTTTTTCTAACAAATACTTAACGAGGCAATGAAAATCTCCGTCACCTGTTACAATTATAGCTTTTTCATAATTTGAATACTCAATCATTGTGTGCAATACCAACTCTGCGTCGACATTTCCTTTTGTTTTTCCGTTCTCATATTCAAGCGTCGGTCTAAATAT
>JBHHYD010000028.1:0-7717 GCA_046757385.1 Minisyncoccia bacterium
TTCCATCTTGAGTACGCGGTATAGTAAACAAATTCAGAGAGTGTATTGTTCCTCAAATATTTTCTGCTCTCAAGCGCAAGCTCTTTTACTTTTTCTGGAACAGAAATTCCCTGCTCTCTAACTTTTGCGCGTCTTTCTCTATAAAGTATGTATGCTTTAGAAGTTGCAACGTAATCACTCAAGATGAGTTCTTTCTCTACAGTATCTTGAATCCCTTCAACTGTTGGAAGAAAGTTTTTATACTTTTTAGCTATTCGCACCGCGTCTCCTACGACTCTGTGGGCCATTATTTCTGCCTCTTTTTCAGATCCTTCGTCTCCTGTAATCATTGCTTTATGAATCGCTTTTACGATTCTTCCAAAATCAAAAGGGACTATAGTGCCGTCTCTTTTTTGAACTTTCGGAACAAACTGACGATAACTTTTTGTACTTCCTGCAAATCTTTTGCCAGATTTGGATGACTTTGCATTCATAATTTCATCAATTTTTTTGTTCTTTAAAGTATTCTTTGAGACGTCAGACATATTTGAGAATTTGTTAGTTAATAAAATTGTTTCTTAATTGTACATCAAAACTTGAACTAAAAATCCTGTGGATAGCATACTAAGAAATAAAAAAAATATAGTGTAAAGTCCTCTCAAGAATCACCCCTCTAAATCACGCTTCAAACAAAAGGACTATTTAATAATTTATTGATATAAAAAATAGTAAATTTAACTTTAAAATACCTTGTAAAATAGAGCCCAAATAAAGGACAAAATAAAACATAATGTCCTTAACAAATGTCTTTTATATATTTAATATCTAAATTTTGCATAAAAGACGAGTTGTAAGATATGCAGATAATCAATAGAAAATATAAAAGACATCTACTCTCTGCC
This sequence comes from Minisyncoccia bacterium, assembly GCA_046757385.1. Classification (GTDB taxonomy): domain Bacteria; phylum Patescibacteriota; class Minisyncoccia; order Phycocordibacterales; family UBA2163; genus UBA2163. Next base: position 882 of record JBHHYD010000028.1, read on the forward strand.
TACAAATATCTTGTTTTCTGAGAAGTCTACAGATTCAGGTTTCAGATATTCCTTAAGTAATTCATATGTTTTTTCACCATCTTTCTCTCCTCTGCAACTATAAAGATTAAAATAAAGAGAATTATATTCTGGATATGTATGTACAGCAACATGCGATTCTGCAAGTAAAATCGCTATTGTGAACCCTTGTGGAGTAAAGACGTGTGATACTTTATCAAGGACATTAAATTTATCTACTCTTAACGCATCTAAAAGTTTTTCTTCAAGCTTTTTCGTGTCCTTTAGTAAATTATCTGAAATTCCGTGCATAATGCACGAAATCTCATTTCCTGTATCTGGAGATTTGTAAGACATAAAAATATTATACTACATCTAATCCAGCTTTCGCTTATCTACTTTGGCGGACTTTGTCACGCCGTAGCCAGACGAAGCTCGCCTTCGCCCTAACGGGCTTCGGCGTGGCGAAGGCGGAGAGTGAGGGATTCGAACCCTCGATGCCTTTCGGCATACTCGCTTTCCAAGCGAGCGCACTAGACCACTATGCGAACCCTCCAATTTCCACTTGGGTGCAAGGCACCCAAGTAGTTTTATTTATTACGAAGTGCTTTTACTCTATCTTCCACGGCGGGGTGAGTCATGAATAATTTACGAATACCACTGTGACTCTTTCCGCCAAATGGATTTGAGATGAAAAGATGCGCTGTCGCATTATTTGCTCTTTTCATCGGTCTTGAGTATGCGCCGATCTTTTCAAGCGCAGATGCCAACCCTTCAGGGTACCTAGTTAAAAGTGTTCCTGATGCGTCTGCGAGAAACTCTCGCTTGCGCGAGATCGCAAGTTGAATAAGAACTGCAATGATAGGAGCTAATATTGCAAGTGCAATTCCAGCGAGCGTCATAAACATTCTTGCCCTGTCGTCTCCTCCTCTGCCACCGTGCCCAAAAATAGACATTCTCAAAAAGAAGTCAGACAAAAGTGTAACAAATCCTACAAGAACCACAATAATAGTTGAGATTAAAATATCCCTGTTTCCTATGTGTGAGAGCTCGTGGGCTATCACTCCCTCAAGCTCATTTTTGTCCATCATCTGCAGAAGCCCTGTGGTTACTGCAACTACCGCATGCTCTTTATTGCGCCCTGTTGCAAAAGCATTGGGCGCCGGCTCTTCTATTATAAAAAGCTTCGGCATTGGAAGCCCTGCAGTAATTGCTAAGTTTTCTACAACATTCCATAGTTCTCTGTTTTGTTCTCTTGAAACAGGCTTCGCACCAGACATCTTTAAAACTATCTTGTCAGAATACCAGTAACTAAAGAAATTCATTATTACAGCGAAAAATACAGCAAAATAAAGAATCCCAGGACTCTGGTAAATAAAGCTGAAAGCCCAGCCGATCCCTATAACCACTATTAAAAACAGGGTCATCAAAACCCATGTTCTCCTTATATTCTTATCCTGCTGTGTATAAAGCGTCGCCATTAAATTATTTTGATTTTAGAATTTTATCTGTCTCTTCGATCTCTCCAAGAATTCCCGGGATGAGATCTATGCTTTTACCTTCCTCAACTGTAATCCATTTATACTCTGTATCATCCTCTTCTAAAACCACATCACCTGATTTGTATTTTGCATAATAACTTAAAGTCAAAACTGGTACGTTATCGGGTCTTATAAAAATTAAATCCAGAAGATACTGCGGTCTTTCTATTTCAAGATTCACTTCTTCTTTTACTTCTCTTTTTAGAGCTTTTTCAACAATGTTATACCATGCATCTGATGTTGTCTTTGGTATGTCTATGTAATCGCTGACTTCAAGCCCTCCGCCTGGTACCGTCCATTTGTTTGGATATACTTTCTTGTTTGGTCCACGTTTCGTTACAAGATAACGACCTTCATCGTTATAAATAATACAAGTCATCACGATGCGATGTAGTTCATTGTCTTTGACTTCATCTGCCATATTTTTAGAATTTAACTTCTACCGGCTCGCGTGCGTCTGCAGACTCTTCAAGTTCAAAGAAATCCTGTTTCTTGAATCGGAAAATATTGCCGATAATATTATTTGGGAATACTTCAAGTCCTGTGTTTAGGTCGCGAACATTGCCGTTGTAGAATCTGCGTGCTGCTTGGATCTTGTTCTCTGTATCAGAAAGCTCTCTTTGAAGCTCTAGAAAGTTTTGGTTTGCTTTGAGGTCCGGATAATTCTCCGAAAGTGCGAACAAAGACTTGAGCGCGCCTGTTAGCATGTTCTCTGACCTACCGCGCTCTTCAATACTTCCTCCTTGCATCGCCTTTGCGCGCATTTCTGTAACTTTTGTAAGTGTTCCCTCTTCATGTTTTGCGAATCCTTTTACTGTATTCACAAGGTTTGGGATAAGGTCATAGCGGCGCTTCAACTGTACATCAATATCTGCCCATGCTTCTTTTGTGCGGTTAACGAGGCGCACAAACTTGTTATATGCGTAAATCACCCAAAGTATGATAACAATTGCTATACCAATCAAAATATTTGTAATAGTCATATCATTAAGAATTAACTGCTAAGTATTATAATGTTACCCCGCTAGAAAACTCATTTCAAGTATTCCAGTATACTGGAATAGTGACAGTGTATTACTTTATTTTTTCTAACGGGGTTTACTTGAAAACCTGCGGAAAGCAACAGCTAAAACCGCTAAATTCTGTAGAATTTAGCGGTTTAGTTTATTTATTTTATTGTAAACTATCAAATTGGCGTAATTTTTCAAGCTCTCTTAGCCTGTTTCCTTCGGCTTCTTTTTGTCTTAAGATAGTTTCTTCACGAATCCTTCTTTCAGTTTCTTGCTCTATTATTCTTTGTTTTTCTTCTTCAAAAATTCTTTGCGCAGAATCATCAATCTGTCCGTCATTACTTCCTTGAAATTCACTTCTTAATCTGTCTTCTACTCTCAAGCGTTCTTCATCAATTCTTCTTTTTATATCATCAACATTATCATGCTCACCGCCAATACCACCGTGCTCACCTTCAAAAGTTCTACGTCCAAAGTCATCCCCATGTTCTTCTTCAAAATCATCCCTGCCGAAACTATCCTCTCCAAATTTTTCTCTCATAATCTCGCTTACACAAGGACCTATGCCTCTTTCTATTTCACTTTGATCAATCTCTCCTTTCATTACTCTGTCTATTCCATCTTCTCCATAAACTTGCTTTATGCATTGCTCCACTTCCGGAGGAAAATTTGGTCTTTCCATGTGCTGTTCAAAACATCCTTTTATAACTTCTCCGCTCTTTGGTGTCGGCGAGAATCTTCCGCTTTCAATCTCCCCAATTATATTAGATCCAAGCTCCCTTTTGAGGCATGATAAAACTTCAGGACCGGCGTGCTTTAGACCTTCTCGGATCCTCTGTGAACCTTCTTTTATACGCGCAAGATCTTCTTCTGGTATGAGATTGTGCTCTTTTGCAAACGCAAAGCATGCTTCTTGATTTTCAGGTTTTTCACAATATGCCTCGCATTCATCCCTTCTACACCCTCCAGGACCCCTTCCTCCCGTTTTCCTGGCCATTTCTGCCTCTTGTGGCGACATAAACCCAGCTTTCTCGGCAAATGCTACACATTCAATGATATTAGCATCGTCTTCACAATATGCTTCACACTGCCTTTGACTTGTACATCCGCCGGGCATCTGACCGCTTTTCATGAGTGGTAAAATCCTGCGTACTTCTTCGAGTTCTTTTTCATCCATAAAACCGGCTTTTTCAGCGAATGCGATGCATTCTTCTATATGAGCTCCGTCCTGACAATATGCATCACAGGACTGCTTGCTTGTGCAGCCTCCTGGGAGCTCCGCTCCTTCACGGAGAGCTTTTGCGACCTGTCTTGCTTCCTTGAGTTCTTCTCTTGGAATCATGTCATGTTTCTCCGCAAATGCTAGACATTCTTCAATATTGTTCACATCCTCGCAATAATTTTCACACTGATCATGTGTGGTGCATCCTCCTGGCCCTCTTCTTATACCTCTTTTTGCAAATTCTCTGGCATCTCTTACTTCTCGATCACTCATTAAATTATGCCTCTCTGCAAACGCGATGCATTCGTCCATATGATTGATATCATCACAGTATGACTTGCACTCTGTCTTGTTCTCACAACCGCCAAGCTCCACGACTGGATATACTATATCGTCAATCGAGCTTGCTTGTGCGCTCATTGCACCAGTTGCTACAAGTGCAAATCCTATTAGAATTCCCATGAATAAAATGGAAATAGAAGTGAGTAGATTTAAATTTGTACTCTTTATCATAAAATAAATTTATTAATTAATATTATTCAAACGGGTTTTTAAACCCATCTTCTTTAAATGGGTTTGTTTCTGCTTCAAACACATTGGCCTGCGGCACTTCACTTGCCGGATTATCTGTAGCAGCACCTCCTGAAATCTGCTCACCAAGTGTTTGTTCTTCTTGCGGCACCTCTTTTGCATCATCTGAACTTCCACTTGATAGCCAGAAATATAAGCCTGCGATAATAGCAATTATTACGACTATAATCACAATCAACATCACAGACATTGGTTTTTTGTCTGTCCCCATTTGCCCTATATTATCGTTTTCCATATACCTATATAATACAAGAGCTTTTGTGTACGTAAAATAAGCGCTATGTGTATAACTTTAATAAGAAAAACCGACCTTGATTTAGATCGGTTTTTGAGTTTTATACTATCTTATTTAATCTTCTACTTATGGCTTCATGTTTAGTTTCCTATAAAGAGTGGTCCTTGTTATTCCAAGTAGATTCGCAGTTTCGCTCAGATTTTCATTGTTATCATCAAATATTTGTTTAACATAAGCAAATACGACTTTCTGTAATTTGAATATTTTTCCTTTATCTAACTCGTTTACAATCTCATGCATAGATAAAATCTTATCACTATGACAGTCATCAGAAAATTTAAAATGCTTAGGTGTAATACAATTTCCATTTGCATTTGCCAGTAAAACAGCCCTCCCAAGACTATTCTGAAGCTCTCGTATATTACCAGGCCAATAATAACTCACAAGTAAATCCATAGTCTCCTTATCTATACTTTTCTCTTCACATTTTATGAGATCACAAAAATTCTTTAGAAAGTACCTGCATAATTCTGGAATATCTCCCTTTCTTTCTCTAAGTGGCGGTACTTCAATAGGAAACACTGCTAGTCTGTAAAAAAGATCTTCCCTTAAATTTCTCTGGGATACTTCTCTTTGCAGATCTAGATTAGACGCTGAAATGATTCTTGCATTTGTTGACAAGGTCTCATTTGAACCCATTTTCTGAAAAGTCTTATCTTCAATTACTCTTAAAATCTTTGCCTGTATTTTAAGGCTCATACAGCTTATTTCATCAAGAAAGATAGTCCCTCTGTTTGCAAAAGCAAATTTCCCTTCACGGTCTCTTATTGCTCCGGTAAATGCACCTCTTACATGACCAAACAGTTCACTTTCTGCAAGATCTTCAGAAAAGCAACTTGCATTCAATCCACAAAATATTTCTTCTTTTCGTGGACCATGAAAATGAAGCGCCCTCGCAACTAATTCTTTTCCTACACCTGTCTCACCAAATATTAGAACCGGTAAATCATGCTCAATTACAGTCTTTATACTTTCTTTTACTTTTCGAATCTTTTTACTGCTTCCAATAATATTGTACATTTCTCTCCTCCTATAGATGTGGTTGTAAAGTACTATATTGTTTTTATTTCTCCTCAAAAGATACCCAAAATAGATATCTATGTCAACTTTTAATTAAAATGAGGGTATACGTCATAGCAAAGCTGTTCTGCAATCTTCACAGCCATAGAGTCATTAAGTTTTTGGGAATTATTGAGACATGTCTCAAGCTCATTGCGAAATGGAGAAGGCAGGATGATATTTGCATATATAAACCGGCCGGCAAACGCTATGAAGATAAGTACGATAGTTATTTTAAAAAGCCTTTTTACACTTTCCATATGGACATTATAGCATCTTTATAAAATCTTCAAGTGAAATAAATGTACTAGCTGCATTTCTGTGCCCTCCGCCACCTAGATTCTTCGCAAGCTCCATAGAAGACGGGTTGTGTGCATCTTTACTTCTAAAGCTAACCTTAACCTTGTCTCCATTGATCGCAAAGAGTGCAACGGCCTTATCTTCCTTTTCTGATAATTTATTACCAAGCCCCGATTTATACATCATTGGTATGTTATACGCCGGAACTATATGTCCATCTATTTTCAGTTCTATCTTCTCTGCCTGATCAAGAAATCTATTTATTTGGACGTCAGAATAATCCGACATAATTTTACCTTTCTTTTTTATTTCCTCAATGTCGCCGTTTTCTATTAGGTCAAGCATTTGCTCTGGTGTATTAATATGTGTAGAAAGATAATTCGAAACATATTTTGTATCGTCTCCATATTTAAGTGTCCACAGATCTACATCTTCAACATATTTAATTACTTCTGGTATTTGTTCATCTGGGAAAAGGTAGCTCCAAGCAAGTGATGCTCCGGATTTATCGTTATCAAATACAAAAGTTAAAGATTCATTTTCTTTTGCAAGCTCATTTAATTTATCTTTAAGACCAATATGGTGATCTACTACAAAAACTTTTCTATCATCTGATAAAAATTTTTCAACACCTATAGCATAGTCAACAAAATATACTTCACTGTCAGAAGCTGCCGCCTCAAGTGCATCTTTTAAATCTTCTTCTTTAAACGGATGAGGAAGTGAGAAAAGCTCAATGTCTGGGAATTTGCGTAACAAAACAGCAGCGCCTGTAATACCGTCTGGACAATCTTTATGATATATTCCTATAATTTTTTTAT
>JBHHYD010000029.1:0-7364 GCA_046757385.1 Minisyncoccia bacterium
CCTGATGATTTGTTCTACTGTATTTGTACTTTCTTTAGTCTCGTACTCCCCCGGTGTTGCAGATGTATAAATAGTTTGTCCAACTCTCTCTTCAAACTCTTCAAAGTTAAGCGGCCTGTTATCAACTGCAGACGGAAGTCTGAATCCATGCTCAACAAGAGTCTTCTTCCGTGACCTGTCTCCTGCGTACATTCCTCCCAATTGCGGAACAGTAACATGCGATTCATCTATCACTGTCAGAAAGTCCTTAGGGAAATATGAAAGCAGCGTGTATGGCGGTTCTCCTTCTTCTCTGCCGTCAAAATGACGTGAATAATTTTCAATACCGCTTGTATATCCAATCTCTTTTATAAGAGCTAAATCATAATTTGTTCTTCTCTTAAGTCGCTCATGCTCAAGGACTTTCCCTGCTCTCTTTAATTCTGCCAATCTTACTTTTAATTCCTCTTTGATATCAATGATTGCTCTTTTTCTCTCGTCTTCTGGTGTAACAAAGTGCTTTGCAGGAAACAGAAAGAAGGATTTTATATCTTTCTCCAAAATACTTCTTGAAATCGCGTCAATTTTTGTAATATTTGAAATCTTGCTCTCTTCAATCTCAATCCTGTATATAACTTTCTCGTTTACAGGCATTATTTCAAGTGTGTTCCCTACTGCTCTGAATTTGCCTGGGGCGAGGTCTGCATTTGTACGTTCAAAATATATTCCAATGAACTTTCTTATGAATTCTGCTCTATTTGCATTCATTCCCTTCTCAATCTTTAAATTCACCTTTTCATATTCTTCCGGATTACCAAGTCCATAAATTGCAGAAACAGAAGCAACTATTATTACATCTTGTCTTGTAAGAAGCGCCTGTGTTGCAGCGTGTCTTAATCTGTCGATTTCTTCATTTATCTGTGTTTCTTTTTCTATATATGTATCTGTAACAGGAAGATACGCTTCCGGCTGATAGTAGTCGTAGTAAGAGACAAAATAATGCACCGCAGCATCAGGAAAAAACTCTCTGTACTCAAGTGCTAACTGTGCGGCGAGAGTCTTGTTGTGCGCCAATACTAACGTAGGCTTCTGAACTTTTTCTATCACATTAGCAACAGTGAAAGTCTTCCCAGAACCTGTCACACCCAAAAGCGTCTGGTGTCGCTCACCTTTCTTAATACCCTCAACCAGCGCCTTAATCGCCTTCGGCTGATCCCCCTCCGGCTTAAAGTCTGCTTTTAGTTTGAATTTATTTCCCATAATACGCTTTTAGAAACTCCTTTTTATACGCATCAAAATTATCATCTAAAATTGACTGTCTGATGTTTTTTACGAGATTCACTATAAAATATAAGTTGTGGATTGATGCTAAGGTTGCAGCGAGCATCTCTCCTGCGCGGAAGAGGTGCGATAAATAGCTTCTGGTGTAATTCTCACATGTGTAGCATTTACAATCTTCTTCAATTTTAGAAAAATCTTTTGAATACTTCGCATTTATTATATTTATCCTCCCCTCTTTAGTGTAGAGCATCCCCGTGCGCGCAATCCTTGTCGGCGAAACACAGTCAAACATATCAACACCATTCTCTACTCCTACAAACAAATCTATCGGTTCGCCTATCCCAAGCAAATGTCTGGGTTTCTCTTCAGGTAAGATTTTGTTGACCCATGCAAGCGCTTCATCTAAATCCTCTTTAGAAAACGACCCACCAATACCAAAACCATCAAAATCCATACTGCCGATGACTCTTGCACTTTCTTTTCGCAAATCTTCAAACCTTCCACCCTGCACGATCCCAAACAACGCCTGTTGCTTACTTTCACTTGGTAACCCCGCCACCAAGTCACTTGGTGGCGGGGTTACCAAGTGATTATGGTGATCCAAGCTGCGCTTTGCCCATCTGTGAGTTCTTTCCATCGCTTCTTTCTGATATTTGTGCTCCGCAGTTGGTGAAGTACATTCATCAAAGGAAAATATGATGTCAGCGCCGATGTTGTGCTGAATCTCTATTGATTTCTCCGGAGTGAAGTAGTGCTTGCTTCCGTCTATGTGCGACTGAAACTCAACCCCCTCCTCGTCGATCTTTACAAGCTTTGCATGAGTATTTTCCTCTCTTTTAATATCGGTTTTTAGTTCAAATTTGTTCTCTCCGCACCAAGAGAAAACACCTGAAACCCGCCGGAGTCTGTAACTGTAGGCCCGCCCCAGTTCATAAACTTCCCCAAACCCCCAGCATCTCTCACAACTTCATCACCTGGCTGTAAATAAAGATGATAAGTATTGCCCAAAACTACCTGCGCGCCAATGCTGTTAACCTGCTCTGGAGTTAGAGATTTCACAGTAGCTTTCGTCCCCACAACGACAAAAGCCGGTGTTTCTATAACACCAGCTTTTGTTTCGAGCTTTCCTGCCCGACCAAGTTTTCCTTTTAATTTCTTTTCTATTGAAAACAAAAATTTACTGAGAATCTACTGCTAAGAGCTCAACATCAAAGAGTAGCGTTGAACCTGCAGGGATCGCTCCAACTGCCCTGTCTCCATATGCCATATTTGCTGGAATCACAAGACTTCTTTTGCCTCCTACCTTCATGCCTGCAAAGCCCTGCTCCCAACCTTGTATAACCTGCCCTGCACCCAAGATAAACCTGAAAGGCTGACCGCGGTCAATAGAGCTGTCAAATTTTGTGCCATCTGTAAGCGTACCTGTGTAGTGAACTGTTATTATTTTTCCGGCTACTGCTTCTTCCCCTGTTCCTACTACTGTATCTGTTATTGTCATACCATTTACATTTACTGATGAAGGAGCTTTTTCTTCTTCTACTATATTCAAATCACTTAGTGATGCGGTATCCCCTGCTCCTCTGTCCCTGCCACTTGATATAAAACCGATTACGCTTGCTGCCGCAAAAAAGAATAGAATTACAGCAAGTGATATAAACACAGCTGTCTTCTCGTTTTTTCCTAGTTTCTTCATAGTAAATTATATAAAGTTAAGTTTAATATTCTTCTATAATACCCTACTTTCAAAAAATAAAAAAGGGGTATGTGGAAAACCTGCCTTGATATCCGTACTTGCTGTTTTTTATATATACTGGTATACTGACTCTCACATATGAACACGATAATTGAATTACTTCCGTATGTTCAGATTGTCCTGTCTATCATTCTCATAGGGGCAGTCATACTCCAGCAGACAGGGTCAAGCTTGGGTGGCGCATTTGGAGGTGATAACTTCAGTGCAGGATTTCACAAAAGACGAGGATTTGAAAAACTACTATTCAATGCGACAATTGTAATCGCTATACTTTTTGGACTGACCGCATTTATAGCACTCATTATTTAATGAAAGAAAAATATCGCCAGATACTGATGAAGAGATTCTCAATACCAAGAGAAGAGTCAATACAAAAAAATATAAAAACATTCTCACCGTCAGAGAAAATGCTGTTTTTCTTTTTGGTGGCAGTTTTTATCTTAAGCTCTCTATTTATACTTTCAAATATTAACAATTTGTTTCTCGTTGAAGTACCGGCCAAAGGCGGAAGTTTCGCGGAAGGAATAGTCGGCTCCCCCAGATTTATTAATCCTCTCCTTTCAAATTCAGATACGGACAGAGACCTAACGGCACTTGTGTATTCAGGGCTTTTAAAAGCAACTCCCGATGGAGACTTGATCGAAGATCTGGCGGAAAGCTTCACTATTTCAGATGACGGTTTTATATATGATTTTACCATAAGAGACGATGTGTATTTCCATGACGGAACGCCGGTAACCGCAGATGATGTAGTATTCACAATTGGAAAAGCACAAGACCCTGGGCTCAAGAGCACCAAGCGGGCAAGTTGGGACGGAATCACCGTGGAAAAAATAAGCGAAAGACAAGTCCGCTTCACTTTAAAACAGCCGTACGGACCATTTCTTGAAAACACAACTTTAGGAATACTTCCAAAACACATCTGGGTAAAAGCAGGAACGGAACAATTTTCTTTCAGTAAGTTCAATAATGAACCGATCGGAAGCGGACCTTATAAAATAAAAAAAATAAAATACAATTCCGGAGGAACACCAGAATCTTATGAGTTTAAATCATTTGGCAAATATGCGCTTGGAGAACCGTCTATCTCAAATATTAAAATTGTTTTTTATCCAAGTGAAAGTGATTTGATTGAAGGATATAAGAAAGGAGAAGTTGACGGCATAAACAGTATCGCCCCTGACAAACTCGGGGAACTTGGAAAAATGAATGTGCGGATTGAAAGATCTCCGCTTCCGAGAATTTTTGCGGTATTCTTTAATCAGAATGAAGCTCAAGTTTTTGCAAACAAGGAAGTCAGGCGTGCTCTTGATATAGCGCTTGATAAGAAAAGAATCGTAGAAGAAGTTCTCGGAGGTTATGGAACAAGTATTGACGGGCCAATCCCTCCAAGAGTGCTCAAACCAAGCAAAGAAAAAATTCGTGCGCAAAAGGCAATCAACCCGGCTGAAAGAAAAGATCTGGCAACAGAGATACTTGAAGACGGGGGGTGGACATTTAGTGAAGAATTCGGAGTATGGGAAAAGAAAACAAAAAAAGAAGAAAGTCAGCTGCGTTTTTCTCTTTCAACATCGGACACTCCCGAGCTGAAAGCAGCGGCAGAGATAATAGCAGAAGAATGGAGAGACTTAGGGGCTGATGTTACCCTAAAAGTCTTTGAAGCAGGTGACCTTAATCAGAATATAATCCGTCCGCGTAAATACGATGCACTCTTATTCGGCGAGATAATAAGCCGTGAATTAGACCTTTTTGCATTTTGGCATTCATCTCAAAGAAACGACCCGGGACTTAACATTGCTCTTTATGCAAACATCACAGCAGACAAACTGCTTGAAAATGCTCGCGCAGCAACTGATAGAAATGTTATGATAGATAATTATAGGAAGTTTGAAGACGAAGTTGATGAAGATGTACCGGCAGTGTTCGTGTATTCACCGGATTTCATTTATGTAACTCCCAAAAATATAAAAGCATTAGAGTTAGGAGCAGTAACGACTCCAAGTGAAAGATTTCTTAATGTACATGAGTGGTACATAGAAACAGACAAAATATGGAACTTTTTCGAAAATTAAAAATTAAAAAACATGATACATAGAAATAATCCTGACAGAAGACAGGCTCCTAAAAGACGGCCCGCCTACGCTAAAGCTTCGGCGGGCAAGCCAGGAGGTGCAAACAGACCTGCACGTCCGCATACGGGCGCCCGGCGCTCGCAACAAGCCCGCCCGCATGCACCTGCGCGGGCGGGCGGAACTTCGCGCGGGAAGATGCGCATGCCGAGAAAAAACATGCCGCGGCTGACTCCGAGAAAGAAAGAGGATGTGATCCCGCCAATCGGAGACAATGTCCGCATCATACCGCTTGGCGGAGTAGAAGAAGTCGGCAAAAATATGATAGTCGTTGAGTATAAAGACGACATAATTATTTTTGATATGGGATTTCAGTTCGTAACAGAAGAAGAAACTCCAGGGATTGATTATATACTTCCAAATACTAAATATCTTGAGGAGCGAAAGAGTAAAATTCGCGGAGTCGTTGTAACACACGGTCACTTGGACCACATCGGAGGGATTCCATACATAATGGACAGGATTGGAAATCCAAAGATTTACACTCGCTCTCTGACAAAAATGATGATACAAAAAAGGCAAAGCGAGTTCCCTCACCTTCCAGAGCTTGATATAAGAGAAGTTGAGCCGGGTGACAATATTAAACTTGGAAACTTGCCAATTAAATTTTATCCAATATCGCATTCAATCCCTGATGCTATGGCAGTTTCAGTAGAAACTCCTTATGGAAATATAGTTATTACAGGAGATTTGAAACTAGACCATATTGACGGCGAACCAACAGATGCGGAGAAAAAAGTATGGGGAGATATAGGCAAAAACAATAATCTTCTTCTTGTTTCTGATTCTACAAATGTTGAAAACCCCGGATTTTCAATCACAGAAAAAAAGATACAGGAAAACTTGGAAGAAATCATTAAAAATGTTCCGGGACGCCTTATTATAGGTACATTTGCATCACAATTTGAGCGGATGATAAAAATAGTTCAGGTGGCAGAAAAATATGGAAAGAAAATTATAACTGATGGACGAAGTATTAAGACAAATATAGAGATAGCGCAACTTGCAGGGCTCTTAAAACCCAAAAAGGGTACTATCATCCCTGCGCAAGATATAAGCAAGTATCCGAAGGATAAGATAGTAGTGCTTGCAACAGGAGCGCAGGGAGAAGAGTTTGCGTCACTTATGCGCATCACAAATAAACAGCACAAGAACATTGTATTTAACGAGAGAGATACTATAGTGCTTTCCTCTTCAATAGTCCCGGGCAACGAAGTGGCTGTTCGAAAATTAAAAGATAATCTTTACAGATTCGGCGTCAAAATAATCCATTACAAAGTTTCTGATGTGCACTCCACTGGTCACGGCAATGCAGGCGAACTTACGTGGGTAAACAAAACTGTTGGCGCAAAATTCTTTATTCCCGGATATGGTTCATACTCTATGACCGCATTTCATGCACAAGTTATAAAAGACGCTGGGATTATGAAAAAAGAAAATATAGTAATACCTCAAGGAAACGGCGCTATAATAGAAATAGGAAACAAAGGAAAAACAATCAAAACGCTGAAAGAAAAAGCGCCGTCCGGAATTACTATGGTTGACGGTCTCTCAATAGGAGACATCCAAGAAGTTGTGATACGCGACAGAAAGATGCTCGCTCAAGACGGAATGTTCGTTATTGTAGCTACTATAAACCTGAAAACCGGCAAGCTAAGAAAGTCTCCTGACATAATCTCCCGAGGATTTATTTATTTGAGAGAATCGCAGGATCTGCTTCAGGAAACAAGAGTGCTTATCAAAAAAACTGTAGAAGATGCTGCCTCAAAGAAAAGACCAATAAATTTTGACGATATTAAAAATCAGTTAACTGACTCGGTAAGCATGTTCTTGTTCCAGAAGACAAACAAAAGACCGCTTGTTATACCAGTGCTCCTAAGCGTTTAAACATGGATATTGTTGATTCACAAAAAGCAAAAAAGAGTAAGATCTTTAACACAATATATACAGTAGGTTTTTTGGCTGCTTTTCATGTCTTTATGCTTGTCTATATTAACTCAAGCTTTTTAAATCAATTTATATCAGAAGAGCTTGTGGGCTCGCTTTATATAATAGGATCTTTGATCACTATAAGCGCATTGACCATCCTCCCCTACGTTTTAAGACGTTTTGGTAATTATCTGACACTTGTCGTCTTCACTTTGATTGAGATTTTGATTCTTCTTGGAATGGCGTTTATCAAAGAGCCGGCGATTGTAATCCCACTTTTCGTGGCTCATTGG